>NZ_JBSWYB010000011.1:0-93 GCF_056160905.1 Leisingera sp. ABD4_442
CCCCCCCCCCCCCCCCCCCCCCCCCCCCCCCCCCCCCCCCCCCCCCCCCCCCCCCCCCCCCCCCCCCCCCCCCCCCCCCCCCCCCCCCTTTTT
>NZ_JBSWYB010000011.1:146-143993 GCF_056160905.1 Leisingera sp. ABD4_442
AGATGTGGAGAAGAGACAGGCCCAAGGCCGCATAAGCAAGCCCGGGCCTTGCCCGGGGGTGCGCGGGCGCGGGAGCACCCGGCAAGGCCTGGGCCGGGGTGTTTGCGGCCAGGCGGTTACTCTGCCGCCGGTTCCAGCTTGTCCTGGGTGCGGGTCTCGAAATCGCTGGCGTCGTGGCGCTCGTGCAATTGCAGCTCCAGATCGCCGAAGGAGCGGTTCACCATGCGGCCGCGCTGCACCGCCGGGCGGGCGTCGATGGCCTTGGCCCAGCGGACCACATTGGTGTAGCTTTCAACGTCCAGGAACTCCGCCGCATCATAGAGGCGGCCCAGCACCAGCTGGCCGTACCAGGGCCAGATCGCCATATCGGCGATGGTGTAGTCTTCACCCGCGATATAGGTCCGCTCTGCCAGCTGCCGGTCCAGAACGTCCAGCTGCCGCTTGCTCTCCATCGCGAAGCGGTCGATCGGGTACTGCCATTTCTCCGGCGCATAGGCGTAGAAATGGCCAAAGCCGCCGCCGAGGTAGGGCGCGCTGCCCATCTGCCAGAACAGCCAGTTCAGCGTCTCGGTGCGCGCAGTACCGCCCTCGGGCAGGAACTCGCCGAATTTCTCCGCCAGATGCATCAGGATCGAGGCGCTTTCAAACACCCGCACCGGTTCATCGCCGCTGCGGTCCAGGAGCGCCGGGATCTTGGAGTTGGGGTTGATCTCCACAAAGCCCGAGCCGAACTGGTCGCCATCGCCGATCCGGATCAGCCAGGCGTCATATTCGGCGCCTGCGTGGCCCTTGGCCAGCAGTTCTTCCAGCATAACCGTCACTTTCACCCCGTTCGGGGTCGCCAGCGAGTAAAGCTGCAGCGGGTGCTTGCCCGCGGGCAGCTCCTTATCGTGGGTCGCACCGGCGATGGGACGGTTGGTGGAGGCAAACTCGCCGCCGTTTTCCTGGTCCCATGTCCAGACCTTGGGCGGGGTATAGGGGGTATCGCACATCTGTCGGGCCTTGCTTTGATTGTTTCCTGAAACCGGTCAATCGCACGCGCTGCGGCAATTGGCTTTGGCAGAGATAAGGGGATATTTACAAATTCCAATGACTGGAAGGTATGGGCAGCGGAAATTTTTCAAAACCTCACAGAAGCGGCGCTTGCGGACACAGAGGCGTGAACCCCCCTTCGCATTTGCTGCAGGCCCTATAATGTCTGTTTCGAAGCCGGACGGGATGCCGGTGCCCAACTTGAAGCGATCACCGATGAAAGGGATGATTTCATGAAGCGTTTTGCATTTGCTGCTGCGGCAGCGCTGAGCTTTGCAATGCCGGCCTTTGCCGGTGAGCAGTATGTCGACGGCACCGGCTATGCGGTGTCGGGCTATGACGTGGTGGCCTACCGCAGCCTGGAGATGAACCCGGTCGGCACCCCGCAGACCGCGCCGGTGCGCGGCAGCACCGAATTCACAGCCGAGTACAATGGCGCCACCTGGGCGTTCTCTTCGGCGGAGAACCGCGACAAATTCGCGGCCGATCCCGCCTATTACGCGCCGCAGTATGACGGCCACTGCGCCTATGGCGTCTCCAAGGGCGGCAAGGTTCCGGCCAACCCGAACCTGTGGCGCATCGTCGATGACAAGCTGTACCTGAACATCACCGATGTTGTGGTCGGTTTCTGGGAAGAAGACATCCCGGGCAACATTAACCTGGCCGAAGGCAACTGGCCGGGGATCGAACCCAAGGCGGCCTCGGACAGCGTGATCCCGAAGTTCACCTCTGAAGGCCCGGTTGCGAACTGATCCGGCCCGCGGGCCGCAGGGCGCCTGCGTTTTCAACAGGCAAGACTGGAAACCCGCGCTGGCGAGCGCGGGTTTTTTGCTGGTTTTTTGCAACGCTGGCGTCAGCCGGTCCGGGCCAGAAAACCGGTCAGCAGGGCGGCGATCCGTTCCGGCTGGTCCTCCATTGCAAAATGGCCGCAGTCCTCCAGCACGTCCAGTTCCGCGCCCGGAATGGCCTCCTGCAGCCGGTTGGCCCAATCCGCGGCCTGCCAGGCATCATCAGCACCCCAGATCAGTTTGACCGGCAGCTTGCCCAGCTCATGCAGGCGGTCTGCTATCTCCATCGTGTGTTTCGGGTCGTAATGGCGGATTTGATGCTGGAACAGGCTGCCTTGGCCGATGGGGCCGGAGATGAAATCGAGGTAGGTCTCCAGCGGCCCCTCTGCCAGCCTTTGCTTGTTCTGCACCGCGGACAGCAGCCACTCCCGGAAATGCGCCCGGTGATCCGCATCGGGTTTCCTGATCAGCGCCTCCAGCCCCTCCTGCATCTGCTGGCGGGTGCGTTTGGAAGGGTAGCTGTCATAGCTGACCGCGTCGATCAGCGTCAGCGAGCGCAGCCGTTCGGGGGAGAAGATGCCAAGACGCTTGGCGACGGCGCCGCCGATGTCATGGGCAATGATATGAGCGCTCTCCAGCCCCCAATAGTCCAGCAGCCCCTCCAGAATTGGCACCTGCGCGCTGATCGAGGTGTCGATGGCCGGATCGGCCGGGCGTTCCGACAGCCCGTAGCCCAGCAGGTCGTAGGCATGAACCTGATGGCCTGCCTTGACCAGCGCGGGCATGACATTGCGCCAGATCAGCGAGGAGGACGGGGTGCCGTGGATCAGCACAACCGGCGTGCCCGCGCCATGCACGCCATGGGTGATGCGGGTGCCGTTGATCAATATGTGCTCGGTGACGATGTGGTCCATGTGTCAGCTCCTTGTTTGCTGGAATGGAACATGCCTCCGGATAACGCATGACTCAAATGAGTTGATTTGATTGTGTGATCTAAATTTGTCATGATGAACGCAAGAACCGGAGACAGGAGACCCGCATGAGCCACCGCATGGACATTGACGCGCTGCAAGCGCTTTGCGCGGTACAGGACTGCGGCGGGGTGACCCGGGCGGCGGAGCATCTGGCGCTGTCGCAATCTGCGGTCTCGCATAAAATCAAACGCTTGGAGGAGCGGCTGGGCCGCGGCCTGCTGGCCCGGCGCAGCGGCGGGCCGCTGTTCACCGAAGACGGCCAGCGGCTGCTGGGCTACGCCCGCCGCATTCTCGCCCTGCATGACGAGGCCCTGGCCAGCCTGATCAGCCAGCCGCTTAAGGGCAGCATCCGGCTGGGCATGACCGAGGACACCACCAGCAGCGGGCTGTCGCGCATCCTGGGCCGCTTTGCCCGGCTGCATCCGGAGGTGCAGGTGCGCACCCATGTGGCGCAAAGCCTGACGCTGGAGCAGCATCTGGCGCGCGGCGAGGCGGATCTGGCGGTGATGCAAATCTTCCAGAGCCGGCTGCAGCCGTCGGATACGGTGCTTTATGAAGACAGCCTGCACTGGGTGAAATCGCCGGATCTGCCCTTGGTGCCGGACCGCCCGGTGCCGTTCCTGGCCTTTGATGCGCAGTGTTTCTACAAGCATTGGGCCGAAGAGGCCGGATCAGAGCGCGGTGCGGGGCTGGTTACGGTTCTGGAATGCGCCAGCGTTGCCGGGATTGCCTCTGGCGTGGTGTCGGGGCTGGGGGTGGCCTTGCTCAACGCCCGCCATATTTCACCGCAGATGGAGGTCATCGACCATGTGATGGGGCCGCCGCCGCCGCCGCCTGCCTATGTGGTGCGGATTGCGGCGAAGTCCCGCTCGGCTGCGGCCAAGGCGCTGGCAGCGGAGATTGTCCGCGAGGCGGGCGGGCAAAACCGTGTCAGCGCCGCGTAGCCCGCGGCGGACAAAACAAAAAACCCGCGCCGGGGCGCGGGTTTCGAATACTGTACGATCGGCGCCGGTCAGCGGCGGCGGTCGCGGCGCGAGGACATCGGCTGGAAGGCCACGCCCACATGCGCCTCGCAATAGGGTTTGCCCTGCTGGGCGGGCAGGCCGCAGAACCAGAAGTCCTCGGTCGCGGGGTCGCCGACCGGCCATTTGCAGGTGCGCTCGGTCAGCTCCATCAGGCCCAGCTTCTTGGCTTTCTTCTCGATCTCGTTGACCTTGGCCAGCGCCTCGGGGCTGATTTCATTGGCCGAGGGCTGCGGCGGCAGCGGCTGGCCGGCCGGGATGATCTGGCGGCGCGCAGGCGTTGCCGGCTTGGCTTCGGCCGCGGGCTGCGCGGCGGCGGGCCGTGCCGGTTCGGTCTTGGGCTGCGGCTTGGGCTTGGGGGCTGCCGCAGGTTTCGGCGCCGCGGCGGCGGGGGCGGCTGCGGGCTTTTCCTTCGGCTCGGCAGCCTTGGCAGAGCCGCTGTTGCGGTTGGACAGGCCGAGGCGGTGCACCTTGCCAATGACGGCGTTACGGGTGACGCCGCCCAGTTCCTTGGCGATCTGGCTGGCCGACTGGCCCTCGCCCCACATTTTCTTGAGCAGTTCGACGCGCTCGTCTGTCCAGGACATCTGTTGCCTTTCCAAGCTAATAGCGGCCCCAGGGGTTCTGCGGCCGCCATCATATTCCGTGTGATCGCCCTATTCTAATCACTGCGGGCGGAGTTACAAGGCATCTTGCGCCTATTGGCACAGCCGTTATGCAGTCCGGGCAAGGAAACGCGAGGGGCAGCATGGCGGATCAGGGCTATCAGGTGGAATTGGGCGCGCGCCGGTTCGGGCGGGTGAACTGGCTGGGGCTCAGGGCGCTGGCCTGGCGCGAGGTGAAGCGGTTCCTGGCGGTCTGGACCCAGACCCTGCTGGCGCCGCTGGTCACTGCGGCCTTGTTCCTGATGATCTTCAACATCGCCATCGGGCCGAAGCGCGGTGATGTGATGGGGGTGCCCTTCCTGACCTTCCTGGCGCCGGGCATCATGATGATGACGGTGATCCAGAACGCCTTTGCAAACACCTCATCCTCCATCGTTATTGCCAAGGTGCAGGGCAATATCGTCGACACGCTGATGCCGCCCCTGTCGGGGCTGGAGATCCTGCTGGGCTACCTGGCCGGCGCGGTGGCGCGCGGCACGCTGGTGGCGCTGGGCATCGGGCTGGGGCTGATGGCGGTCTTGCAGATCGTGCCCGCGCACCCGCTGGTGGCGCTGGTCTTCATCGTGCTGGGCGCGGCGTTCCTGGGGGGCTTGGGCATTGTGGCAGGCGTGTTTGCGGACAAGTTCGACCAGATGGCGGCGATCACCAATTTCATCGTGACGCCCTTGGCGTTCCTTTCCGGCACCTTCTATTCGGTAGAGGCATTGCCGCCGGTTCTGAAAGTGATCTCGCATCTCAATCCGGTGTTCTACCTGATCGACGGGGTGCGATTCGGGGTGATCGGCACCTCTGACAGCCCGCCCTTGCTGGGGCTGGCGGTCTGCAGCGGCGCCACGCTTGCCGTCTGCACCCTGGCCTGGGTGATGCTGCGGACCGGCTACCGGCTGAAGCCCTGATCCCGTTATTCGGCTGGCACCGGCTCCGCTGCCGGCGCCGGCTTGCGCCGCCCCAGCCGCGGATGCAGCTTGCCGGTCAGCCAGACGGCGGCTGCGGTGGCGGCGGCGCCCGCGGTGAAGATGCCCGCAACAGGCGCCACCAGCAGCACCAGCCAGGCGGCACCCGGTGTCAGGATGCCGGAAATATCGCGGTAGCTGGAGTAAACCGCCGACATCTCAGTCCGCTCCGAGGGTTTCACCGCCATCAGGAACGGCAGACCAGCGCAGATATCCAGCAGAATCAGCGCGGCAGACCCCGCGACCAGCAGCGCAATCGACACCATAGGCCATCCCTGGGCAAAGCCCGCTGCGCCAAAGCACAAGGTCACGCTCAGGAAGCCGGCACGCACCGCCATGCGGATCGAGTGGCGTTGCACCAGCCGCAGCAGCAGCGGCGCGCCGAACAGGGCGGCATTGGTGGCGGACAGCAGAACGCCGCCCAGTTCCTCGCCCAGGCCCTTTTCGATGGCGAAGATCGGCAAGTAGACCACATAGATCCACCAGCCCGCCGAGCGGATCACCGCAAACAGCCAGCCGGTGACCAGCCGCGGCTGCGCCAGAAAGCGGGGCAGGTATTTCAAGGGGCTGGAGGCAGGCCCGCGGGCGCGGGCGATCTGCTTGCCGTTGCCCATCCGCATCCACCAGAAGGCTGCCAGCAGGATCAGGGCCGCGCCGCCCGAGATCAGGAAGGGGGCAGGCGCCCACCACTCCAAGAGCAGCACGCCCGCCACCGGCCCGGCGGTCCAGCCCACCGCGGAGTAGAACATCCGCGAGGTCTCGCACCGGCCCAGCTCCACCCGGGCGATGTAATCCAGCACATAGGCGTTGAAGCAGATGAAGGTGACAACGGAGGCCACGGTGTTGAGCGCCAGCGCGGCCAGCACCGCGGCCGGGCTGCCCTCAATGGCAAAACCGGCGGACAGGACAAACATCGCAGCCCCCAGCGAATAGGCCCATCGGCGCGGCACCAGCCGGATCAGCCCTGGCACCATCATCCCGGCAATCAGCGACAAGACGCCGACGGCAAAATATGAAGCCGAGACCAGCCCTGCGTCTCCCAGTGCCCGGTACATGATCAGCGGAAACACCGAGATCAGGATGCCGCGCACCACCGCCTCCAGCCCCGCGAGAATGCCGAAATCCCGCACCGAAGGCACCGGCGCGTGGCGCAGCCAATCAGGTATCCGCCGCTCGTGCATCTGTCCCTCCTGTCCTGCTGGGGATCAGGGTGGCGGCGGAACATATGCGGGAAATGCCGGTTTTCGACGCGGCGGTCGCTGCCGGGCCTGGGGCTGGGAGAAACTTTCCGTGAAGCCTATTTCGCGGCGGGCGCCGAGGCGCGGGCCTGGGGTCTTTGCCGCCCCTCCCGCCAGGCGAGGATGGCGGCGCCCGCCAGGATGATCACCGCGCCCAGCACGGAGATGGCATCCGGCACCGCACCAAAGCCCAGGAAGTCATAAAGCGCGGCAAAGACCAGCGTGGCATAGCTGAAGGGCGCCACGAAAGACGCATCGGCCCGGGCCATCCCGTTGATGAAACAGGCCTGGGCGCAGGCCATCAAAAGGCCAAGCGCTGCCAGCGCCCCCCATTGCGAAGGCGTAGACATCTGCCAGACCCGCAGCACCGCGCAGCTGGCAATGGCCAGGCCCAGGAGGTTATTGAACCACAAGACCTGCAAGGGTGCTTCGCGGCCTGCCAGTTTCTTGATGAAAATCAGCTCCATCCCCATCACCGCCGCGGCTGTCAGCGCCAGCAGCGCCGCGGGCTGGAAGCTGGCAGGAGTGGGGCGCAGCAGGATCATCGCCCCGATCAAGGCAATCAGCGCCGCGCCCCAGCGCCAGGGGCCGACGCGCTCTCCCAGCAGCGGGATCGCCAGCAGCATCCCGAAGACCGGGTTCAGGAAGGTGATCGCGGTGGCATCGGCCAGCGGGATATAGGCCACCGAGGCAAACATCAGCGTAACCCCCGCCCAGCCAAATGAGGTGCGCCCGATATGATAGCCCCAATGCGGCCGGATGAAGCGGGGCCGCAGGAGCAGCACTGCCGTTGAAATCCCCATGAAGGCAAACAGAAACCGCCCGTGGCTGATCTGCATCGGATGCAGCGGTGTGCCGAGGGCTTCGGTCCCCAATGCCTTGGCCAGCAGGGTGGTGGCGGCAATGAAGGTGGTTGCCGCCAGGATCAGGGCGGCGGCCAGGGCTGGGTTCTGCGGCGTGGCAATGCTCATGGCCCCAGCGGTGCGGCAAGCCGCCGCGGGATGCAAGGGGAAAGGCTGCGGTCTTGGCCGGATTCTGATCCGAGGACAGGGGCGCTGCCCCTCTTGGCCTGACGGCCAATTCACCCCGGAGTATTTTTGACCAGAAAGAAGCGGGGGCCGGGCGGGATCTGCGAAATGGCGGTTAAAGGCGGCGGAAGGGGTTTTCTTTCGGGAAAACCTCCGTTATGGAACCTGCCCATGATCAAACGCGCAAATATCACCATCTCGCGACGCCGACGCCGCCTGGCGTGACCGGCCCTTTGGTCTGTTGTGCCGCATTCCGGCATTCTCTTTTCCAAAATCGTTGACCCTAGGCCCATGCTGATGCACAGCTTTGGCCTCTATCTTTGAAAAAGGATGATCCCGATGATCCCGTCCGTTCTGCCGACCTACAACCGTGCACCGCTTGAGTTCGTCAAAGGCGAAGGCGCCTGGCTGACCACGGCGGACGGGCGACGCTTTCTGGATCTGGGGGCGGGCATTGCGGTCAATGCGCTGGGCCATGCCCATCCGGCGCTGGTGGAGGCGCTGACCACCCAGGCACAGGCCCTGTGGCATGTCTCCAACCTCTACCAGATCCCGCAGCAGCAGGCGCTGGCGGACAAGCTGGTCGAGCATAGTTTTGCCGACACCGTGTTCTTCACCAATTCCGGCACCGAGGCCTGCGAGCTGGCGGTGAAAATGGCGCGCAAGTATTTCTACGACAAGGGCCAGCCTGAGCGGGTGGAGATCATCACATTTGACGGCTCCTTCCATGGCCGGTCGTCTGCGGGGATTGCCGCGGCGGGGTCCGAGAAGATGACCAAAGGATTCGGCCCGCTGCTGCCCGGTTTCGTGCATCTCGCCTTTGGCGACCTTGATGGCGTGACCAATGCCATTTCAGACAGCACTGCCGCCATCATGATCGAGCCGGTGCAGGGCGAGGGCGGCATCCGCGTGGTGCCCGATGCGGAGCTGAAGGCGCTGCGGGCGATTTGCGATGAGCACGGGCTGTTGCTGATCCTGGATGAGGTGCAATGCGGCGTCGGGCGCACCGGCAAGCTGTTTGCCCATGAATGGGCGGGCGTCACCCCGGACATCATGATGTCGGCCAAGGGCATCGGCGGCGGCTTCCCGCTGGGCGCGGTGCTGGCCACGGAAGAGGCGGCCAGCGGCATGACCGCAGGCACCCATGGCTCCACCTACGGCGGCAACCCCCTGGGCTGCGCGGTGGGCTGCGCGGTGATGGATCACGTCGCCGATGAGGCATTCCTGGCGGAAGTGAACCGCAAGGCGGGCCTGTTGCGGCAGAAACTGGAAGGGCTGATCGCAGACCATCCCGGCGTCTTTGAAGAGGTGCGCGGGTCCGGCCTGATGCTGGGCCTCAAGTGCAAGGCGGTGAACATGGATGTGGTGAATGCAGGCTATGAGAACGAACTGATCACCGTTCCGGCAGCGGATAATGTGATCCGCCTGCTGCCGCCGCTGACCCTCACGGACGAGGACATCGCCGAGGCCGTCAGCCGCCTGGACAAAACCGCCGCACAAGTAGAAGCCGCCTGAACTTCTTCTGGCCAGAAATATCCTCGGGGGTCCGGGGGCAGACAGCCCCCGGCCTTCCTCAGCCAAGAGCGACACCGTTATGAACCACTTCCTCGACATACACAAAACCGATCCGGCCGATCTGCGGGCCATCATCGACCAGGCTCAGACCACCAAGCAGGCGCGTCTTGGCCGCCGCAAGGCGGCGCTGGATGATGAGCTGCCGCTGAAGGACCGGATGGTGGCGCTGATCTTTGAAAAACCCTCGACCCGGACCCGGGTGTCCTTTGACGTCGGTGTGCGCCAGATGGGCGGCCAGACCATGGTGCTCAGCGGCAAGGACATGCAGCTGGGACACGGTGAGACCATTGCCGACACCGCGCGCGTCCTCAGCCGCTATGTCGATATGATCATGATCCGCACCTTTGACGAGACCGTGCTGACCGAGATGGCGGAATATTCCGACGTGCCGGTGATCAACGGCCTGACGGACCGCACCCACCCCTGCCAGATCATGGCTGACGTGCTGACCTATGAAGAGCACCGCGGCCCGATCAAGGGCAAGAAGGTGGTCTGGTGCGGCGACGGCAACAACGTCTGCGCCTCCTTCATCCACGCCGCCGGGCAGTTCGGCTTTGACCTCACCTTCACCGGCCCGTCGCAGCTGGACCCGGAGGAAGAATTCATGGGGCTGGCGCGCAAGGCCGGATCCAAGATCGTGGTCGAGCGCGATGCGGCGAAAGCCGTGGAAGGCGCCGATCTGATTGTCGCCGACACCTGGGTGTCGATGCATGACAGCCAGTCCTCCAAGGAGCGCCGCCACAATATGCTGCGCCCCTATCAGGTGAACGATGCACTGATGGCCCATGCGAAACCGGATGCGCTGTTCATGCACTGCCTGCCGGCCCACCGCGAGGAAGAGGTGACCTCCGCCGTTATGGACGGCCCGCAGTCGGTTATTTTCGACGAGGCGGAAAACCGTCTGCACGCGCAGAAGGCCATCATGCGCTGGTGCCTCGAGGGCTGAGCATGGCCATCAAGCTGCTGTTGCGCGGGCTGCCCGGTGAATACGCCGTGTCGCGGCTTGCGCCCGGTGCTGCCGTGCCCGCCTGGGCCGGCGGGCCGGGGCTGGTGAATATCACCCATGCCGAAGATGAAATCTCGGTTGTCTGCCTGGCGGAGCGGGTGCCCGGGGGCACCGAAAGCTCTGCCGGCTGGGCGGCGTTTCAGGTCTCGGACCTTTATGAATTCGACGCGCCGGGGGTGGTCCTGTCGGCGGTGCGGCCGGTCTCGGAGGCCGGGCTGGGGGTCTTTGCCATCTCGACCTTCTACCGGGACTATCTGCTGGTCCGGCAGGCGGAGCTGGCCGCGGCAATGAGCGCCTGGCGGGCGGCAGGGCACCGGGTGGAAGTCTGAAGCCAGGCTGCTAAGTTTCGCCTGCCGGGCGGGGAGCTCTCCCGCCTGCCGCGGGCCATTCCATGGAATGACCCTTGCCAGTTGGGCGTGGCGCCGGGCCTTTGGCCCGGCGCTTGGCGTTTGACGCAGCGGAAGTGCTTTGCGGCCGGGCGGGCGCGGGGATTGGGCTGGCCACCTCCGCGCCGCTCTGCAACTCTTGCGCTAGTATTCAAACGCGAGGGTATTTCCATGGACCGGAACACAGCTTTGCTGATTGTCGACATGCAGCAGGAGATGGCCAATGTGACCGCCTCCGGGCGCCAGCGGGCCAATCCGCAGGCCGAAGACAGAATCGCGGAGCTGGCCGCAGGTTTCCGCGCGGCGGGCTTGCCGGTGGTGCATGTAATGCATGACGACCCGCGCCCCGAAAGCAAGTTCCGCCGCGATCTACCCAGCGGCCAGCCAATGGACTGCGCGTTTCCGGCAGCAGGCGAGGCGGTGTTCTGGAAAACCGGTTCCTCCGGCTTTACCGGCACCGGGCTGGAAGACCATTTGCGTAAGAGCGGCATTGAAACCCTGGTAATCGCGGGTGGAGTTGCGGCCTTCTGTGTCAACTCAACAGCCCGTTCTGCCGCAAACCTCGGGTTTGAAATCGAGGTGGTAGAGGATGCGCTGATTGCTTTTGACATGCCCGCGCGCCAGGGCGGCATGCTGGATGCGGAACAGGTGCTGGAGGTGACGCTCTCGGCACTGCATACGGGCTTTGGCCCGGTTCTGCCCGCATCCGAAGTGCTTGCCCGGCTGTCAGCCGTCCCGGCCTGAACCTGGCCTGAAACCAGCCTGCGGAGGCAGGGCCTGCCTCTGCTGCCCCTTGAACCAGTTCACCTTTGCCGCCAGCTTTCTGTTGTCGGAACAGCGGAGGCTTTGCCATGGCACAGACATCATCAAAACCGGTTGCCCTGATCGTCGGGGCAGGGGCGGGGCTGTCGGCCTCCTTTGCCCGGGCGCTCTCGGCGGCGGGCTATGCGCTGCACCTCAGCGCGCGCAATACAGCCAAGCTGGAGGCGCTGGCGGCAGAGACCGGCGCCGTGCTGCATCAGCTGGACGGCACCGATGCGGCGGGCGTGGCCCGGCTGGTGGAGGGCTTGCCAGGCGATTTGCGGGTGGCCTGCTACAATCCGTCTGCCCGGGTGCGCGGGCCTGTTGCGGAGCTGGACCCGGAGGCGGTGCGCAAGGCGGTGGAGGTCACCGCCCATGGTGCGTTCCTGCTGGGGCAGGCGGCGGCCAGGCGGATGCTGGCGCAGCAGCCCGCAGAGGGGCGGCTGGGGACGATCCTGTTCACCGGCGCCTCGGCCGGCGTCAAGGGCTTTGCCCAGTCGGCGCCCTTTGCCATGGGCAAGTTTGCGCAGCGAGGGCTGGCGCAGGCGATGGCGCGGGAGCTGCACCCCAAGGGCATTCATGTGGCCTGGGTCAATATCGACGGCGGCATCCGCAATGCATCGCGGCCCGAGCGGGTGGAGGGCGCGGACAACCCTGACAGTATGCTGGATCCGGAGGCTATTGCGCAGGAATACATGCATCTGATCAGCCAGCACCGCTCCGCCTGGAGCGACGAACTGGTACTGCGGCCCTGGGTGGAGCGGTTCTAGAGGATCGCTGGCAAGGCAAAGAAAAACCCCCGCGGCCGGATGGCGCGGGGGTCTTTGTTCCGGCCTCGGAATTTATCAGCTCACAAAGGTGTTGAGCAGCAGGTAGATCACCGCGGACAGAAGTGCTGCGGCCGGAACGGTGATCACCCAGGCGGCCACGATGGTCATGAAGTGGCTGCGGCGCACCAGCTTGCGGCGGCGGCGTTCCTCCGGCGCGATACGCTTTTCGGCCGGGCGGCCTGCGGCGGATTTCTTCAGGCGGCGTTCCATGTGCCACTCGCGGAAGAAGCCGACGCCGAACACCGCGCCCACCGCGATATGGGTGGAGGAGACCGGCAGCCCCAGCCAGCTGGCGACAATCACGGTGATCGCGGCGGACAGAGACACGCAGTAGGCGCGCATCGGGTTCAGCTTGGTGATCTGGCTGCCGACCATGCGGATCAGCTTGGGGCCGAACAGGAACAGGCCAAAGGAGATGCCGAAGGCGCCGATCACCATCACCCAGGTCGGGATTGCCACCTTGGAGGCGAAATCGCCAAACTCGGTGGCATGCACGATGGCGGCCAGCGGGCCGACCGCATTGGCGACGTCATTGGCGCCATGGGCAAAGGACAGCAGGCCCGCAGAGATCACCAGCGGCAGGCCGAACAGTGCCTTCAGCGACTTGTTGCGGTTCTCCATGCCCTCGGACTGGCGCTTGATCAGCGGCGCGGTGATGACATAGGCCAGCGCACCGGCGGCGGCACCGATCAGCAGTGCGGTCTGCAGGTCGATCTTGACGATCTTCTTCAGGCCTTTGAGGGCCAGATAGGCGCCAAAGGCGCCGGCCATGATGCCGACCAGCACCGGAACCCAGCGGCGTGCGGCGGCAATCTTGTCGTCCTGATAGATGATCTTGGCCTTGATGAAGGCAAGGAACAGCGCGGCAATCACCCCGCCCAGCACCGGCGAGATCACCCAGCTGGCGGCGATCTTGCCCATGGTGGGCCAGTTCACCGCGGCGGTGCCTGCGGCGGCCACACCGGCGCCCAGCACGCCGCCCACGACGGAGTGGGTGGTGGAAACCGGCGCGCCGACCCAGGTGGCCAGGTTCACCCACAGCGCCGAGGAGATCAGCGCCGCCATCATCGCCCAGATGGAGATGCTGCTGCTGGAGACCGCGGCGGGGTCGATGATGCCCTTGGAAATGGTCGAGACCACATCGCCGCCCGCCAGAAGCGCGCCTGCGCTTTCGCAAACGGCGGCAATCACGATGGCGCCGCCCATGGTCAGCGCATTGGCGCCCACCGCCGGCCCCATGTTATTGGCGACGTCATTGGCGCCGATGTTGATCGCCATATAGGCGCCAAAGGCGGCCGCCGCGATCACCACCATGCTCATCGCGGAGCCGCCGAAGAAAACGCCGGCAGCGAGGCCCGCCAGCACGATGAAGGCCAAGGCGATGCCCGGCGCCACCAGCGGGCGGGAGGCATAGCTGGTGGCCAGCTCAAGCTGGGAGATCCTGTTCAGATCCTTATCCAGCGTGTTCCATTGCGGGCGCTGATCTTCGTGGCTCATCATCGCATTCCTGATTCCGGGGTCTGCGCACGCGCCTACCCCCGCTCAGGAAACGGTTCAAGCTTCTGACATGAAAATGTCACATAACTTTTACAATTGGCGCAAAACGGCCTGCAACTGCGGCTCATGCACCAGCCCGGCTGCTTCCGCGGGCTTCATCCATTGCCGCGTGCGTTCTGCGGATTCCGGGTAATCGTCTTCCAGTTGCTCCACCTCGGCCTCGAAGATCAGCGTGGTCACCGGCTCCTCGGTGCCATTGTCGTGGCGTTTGGTGAAATGGTATTCGCCGATCGGCTGCGGCGTGATGCGGGCTGATTTGACGCCGGCTTCTTCCCAGGCTTCCTGCAGCGCCGACTCCGGGCCGTCCTTGCCCTCGACCGGCCAGCCCTTGGGCAGGATCCAGCGGCCGGTGCCGCGGCTGGTGATCATCAGCACCTCCTTGCCGTCTGCCCCGTTGCGGTAGCACAGGGCGGCAACCTGCACGCGGGCAGGGCGTTGCAGCATCGGTTTGATAATCTCGTTCCAGGCGCGGGTCAGCGGGCTTGTCATGGGTGCTCAGCCTTTGTTGTTGGGGGAATTCCCGTGTTTATGTGTGTAATTGTGGGAATCTACGCCCGATTGAACGGAGGTGCAAGGTGATGCGCGCGGCTGTCCGGCAGAACGCAGGCGGAGCTCCCGCCTGCCGGACACTGCATCACAGATGCAGCGCCGGCAGTTGGGCCCGGCAGCGCGCCTGCGGCGCGCTGCGCTCCGGCTCTACTTGCGCCGTTTTGCCCTGAGCGTCGGGTCTTCCTGGGTCGGATCCTCGGGCCAGGGGTGTTTCGGATACTGGGCGCGCATGTCTTTGCGCACATCGGCATAGGAGCCGGCCCAGAACCCCGGCAGGTCGCGGGTGATCTGGATCGGGCGCTGGGCAGGCGACAAAAGCGACACCTTCAGCGGCACGCCGCCAACAGACGGATGCCGGGTCACCCCGAACATCTCCTGCAGGCGGACCGCGATTTCGGGGATCTCGCCGTCATAGCTGATTGGGATCTTGCGCCCCAGCGGGGTGATGAAACTGCCCGGCGCCTCGCGGTCCAGCACCTGCGTCTGCTCCCAGCTGAGCGCCGCCTTAAGCGCGGGCAAGAGGTCGAAGCGTTTCCAGTCCTCCGCCGATTTCACCCCGCCGAGCATCGGCAGCAGCCAGTGCTCCAGGCTCTCCGTCAGGCCAGGCAGCGAGAAATCCGGCAGGTCAAAGCCTTCCGCCCGCACCAGCTCCACCCGTGCGGCCAGCCGGGCCGCGGCGCCGGTCAGACGCAGGCCCAGGTCGCGCACCCCGTCGAGCATCGCCTGCGCCACTGCATCCGGCGGCACGTCCTTCCAGATCCGGTCGTCCAGCACCACTGCGCCGAACCGCTCCTGCTGGCGCGCCGCCACCCGCCGGTCGCGCTTGGACCACTCGCAGGTGTCCTCCCAGGCGATCTGCCCGGCAAACAGCTCCCGGATTTCGCCTTGCGGGATCTGCGCCGCCATCCGGATCTTCGCCTCGCGCGGGTTGCCGTCGGTGTCCAGCGCCACGATGAACGGCGCGCCTGCCAGCGTGTCGCCGCCGTCCAATATGGCGCCCTTGCCGCCGGACAGCACGAACCGCGGGCTGTCGCCCTTGCGGCGCTGGCCGATGCGGTCGGGATAGGCAAGCGCTGCCATTGCCGCAGCCGACAGGCCCGCATCGCGGCGGCCTGCCTGTTTCTCCAGCCGCCGCGCCTCGCTTTTGATGCGCTTCACCACCGGGCGGTTCAGCTGATAGGGGTGGCCGCGCATGAACCCCTTGGGGTCGCGCAGCGCCTTCAGCCGCAAGGACAGATCCGCAGGCGCCCCGCGCAGCGGGTCACGCTCGCCCAGCAGGGCCGCCAAGGGCGCAGCGGCAGGGCCTGCCTGCAGCAGCATATGCCCAAGCCGCGGATGCAGCGGCAGGGCGGCCAGCGCCTTGCCATGCTCGGTGATACGCCCCTGCGCATCCAGGGCGCCGAGCATCGCGAGCAGTGCTTGCGCCTCTGCCATCGCACCTGCGGGCGGCTGGGTCAGGAACATCAGATCGTCAGGAGCGGCGCCCCACAGCGCCAGCTCCAGCGCCAGCGCGGTGAGGTCGGCGCTTTCGATCTCGGCGGGCGGAAACGCCATCAGCGCGCCTTCCTCGCCCTTGGTCCACAACCGGTAGCAGACACCCTCTGCCACCCGGCCCGCGCGGCCCTGGCGCTGGGTCGCCTCGGCGCGGGTCACTTTCTCTGTCACCAGCCGCGACATGCCGGAGCCGGGATCAAACCTTGCCCGCCGCGCCTGGCCCATGTCCACCACAACCCGGATGTCCTGTATGGTCAGCGAGGTTTCGGCAATCGAGGTCGCCAGCACCACCTTGCGGCCCTGCGGTTCCGGCTGGATCGCCGCGCGCTGCTCGGCAAAGGGCAGGGCGCCGAACAGGGGGCGGATATGGCAATGAGCGGGCAGGCGTTTTTCCAGCGCCGCAGCGGTGCGGCGGATCTCGCCCTCGCCGGGCAGGAACACCAGGATGCCGCCGCCGGTGGCCTTGGTGTCGCGCTCCGCCTGCACCACCAGATCGGCCAGCGCATCCAGGCGGCGCGCTTGCGCGGGCAGGGGGCGTTCCAGCCAGCGGGTCCCGACCGGGTAGCTGCGGCCCTCGGAGGTAACCATCGGCGCGTCCATCAGCGCCGCCACCGGCCCGGCGTCCAGCGTCGCCGACATCGCCAGCAGCATCAGGTCATCCCGCAGCGCGCCCGCGACCTCCAGGCATAAGCCAAGACCCAGATCGGCGTTCAGGGAGCGTTCGTGAAACTCGTCAAAGATCACCGCGCCGACGCCGGGCAGGTCCGGGTCCGATTGCAGCATCCGGGTCAGGATGCCCTCTGTCACCACTTCGATACGGGTGGATTTGGAGACTTTTGAATCGCCGCGCACCCTATAGCCGACGGTCTGGCCGGGCTTTTCGCCTAGCGTTTCCGCCATCCGCTCCGCCGCGGCACGGGCGGCGAGGCGGCGGGGTTCCAGCATCACAATGCGGCCCCGGGTGAGGCCGGCTTCCAGCATCGCCAGCGGCACCCTTGTGGTCTTGCCCGCACCTGGCGGCGCCTGCAGCACGGCACGGCCGCGGGCGCGCAGGGCGTCCAGCAATTCGGGGAGGGCGTCTTCGATCGGCAATCTGGTCATGACCCGCCTTATCGCCAAAGGGGGGCGGGAGGTCTAGCAGTGTGTCTGTGATAACTGCCTTTGAAATCTCCACTTAGGGCTGCGGCCGTCTGAGGGCGGGAAGCGAAGCGCCCGCACGTGGGGGTGGACGGGCGCTGCCCGGCGGTGCCGCCGGGCGGTAGATCGCAGTAGCAATTTGGTTCTCCGGCGCCAAATCGCCATTCTTTCGCTGCGCAAACCGCACCAACCGCGGCGGATTTGCCGCCTTTCCTGCACCGCCTGCTGATGTAGGGTGCCCGGCAGACGGCAGGGGCTGGACTTTGCGGCATGGCTTGCGCCAAGGTCCGCCCAACACGACAGGAAGACGCGCATGGACACCGAACAGCTGACACAGAAAATCCTCGATGGCGACCGCAGGGCGCTGGCCCGGGCTATCACCTTGGTGGAAAGCGGCCGCGAGGATCACCGCGCCAAGGCGCAGGAGCTGCTGTCGGATCTGGCAAAACACAAGCGCCAGTCGCTGCGCATCGGCCTGTCGGGCACGCCAGGGGTGGGCAAATCCACCTTCATCGAAAGCTTCGGCATGATGCTGACAGGGCTTGGCCTGCGGGTAGCGGTGCTGGCGGTTGATCCCAGCTCGGCCCGCTCCGGCGGCTCGATCCTGGGCGACAAGACCCGGATGGAGCGCCTCAGCCGCGAACGCAACGCCTTTATCCGCCCGTCCCCCAGCCAAAGCCACCTGGGCGGCGTCGCCCGCCGCTCGCGCGAGGCGGTTGCCCTGTGCGAAGCGGCAGGCTTCGATGTCGTGCTGATCGAAACCGTCGGCGTCGGTCAGTCGGAAACCGTGGTGGCGGAAATGTCGGACCTGTTCCTGCTGCTGCTGGCGCCTGCAGGCGGCGATGAGCTGCAGGGGGTCAAACGCGGCATCATGGAAATGGCCGATCTCATCCTGGTGAACAAGGCCGACGGGCCGCTGAAACCCGTCGCCACCCGCACCTGCGCCGATTACGCCGGTGCCCTGCGCCTGCTGCGCAAGCGCCCGCAGGACCCGGAGGGCTTTCCCAAGGCGCTGATGGTCTCCGCTGTTGAAGAACACGGGCTGGACAAGGCCTGGGAAGAGATGCAGGTACTGACCACCTGGCGCCGTGAGAACGGCCACTGGGACCGCCGCCGCGCCGATCAGTCCTGCTACTGGTTCGACCAGGAGGTGCGCCAGGCCCTGCTGGCTCGGCTGCACACCGCCAGCGCCCAGGCCGCGATGGCAGAGCTGTCCACCCAGGTGGCCGAGGGCGCGCTGACCCCGGCCGCGGCAGCCGGGCAGATGCTGCAGGACCACTTGAAGGGCTAGGGCACATGCAGGAAACCCGGGTCTTTGACGGTGAAAAACTGCGCGCCTCGCTGTTCAATCCGGGCGCGGAGCGGCTGTTCGTGACCTTCCGCCAGCGGGTCGCCGTGGCCGGGGAGTTCGAGGACCGCGGCCCGGTCAAAAACATGACCAGGCACGGCTATGCGCATCTGCATATCCAGCCGCGCAACAACGACTGGTACATCAACAGCGAGACCAAGGCGCTGTCGCGCAGCCTGAAGAATTTGGCCAAGCGCTATGGCGAGGTCTCTGCCATGGGGTTTTCCATGGGCGGCTACGGGGCGCTGCGGTTCTCGGCGGCGCTGAACCTGCAACGCCTGATCGCGGTCTCGCCGCAATACACCATCGAGGCGGGCGCGGTGCCGCATGACCGGCGCCGCAAGGAGGCAGAGGCCTTTGATGCGGCGCTGGGCGATCTGGTGCGCTACGGCCGCCATGACCTGCAGGGGGTGGTGCTGTTCGACCCGTTCCGCAAGATGGACCTGAGCCACGCGCTGTTCATCCAGGCGGTGTTCCCGGATCTGCAACTGTGCCGCCTGTCCTGCGGCGGCCATCCGGCCAGCCAGGTGATCCGCGAGGGCGGCAGCTTCTGGGACCTGCAATCGCTGCTGCGCGACGGGCCGCTGAACGCGGCGCGGGTGCTGGCGCTGCACCGCAGCCGGCGCAGGCTGTCGCGGACCTATTGGCAAAAGCTCGCCCGGGTGGCCCGGCAGCGCGGCAGGCCCGGCCTCGGCGCGGCTGCAGAAGCCGGTCTGCAGAGGCTTGCAGCGGCGCAGGAAAAGGTGCAGTAAGCGCGGCAAGAAAGCTGAGTTGAATCACTTGACGCTGTTGCCGGTTGAGCGTAAGAGCAGCGGACCAGTTTTCGGGCGCAGCCAATGGCGGCGCCCCTTGTGATTTGGACCGGAGCTGCTCCGGACCTACAAAAAACGAAGGATGATGATATGTCGCGCCGTTGCGAACTGACCGGAAAAGGCCCGATGACTGGCAACAATGTCAGCCACGCCAACAACAAAACCAAACGCCGCTTTCTGCCCAACCTGAACGACGTGACCCTGCAGTCCGAAGTTCTGGGCCGCGGCATCAAGCTGCGCATCTCCGCAGCTGCTCTGCGTTCCGTCGACCACTGTGGCGGCCTGGACGCGTTCCTGGCCAAAGCCAAGGACGAAGAGCTGTCGGCCACCGCGCTGAAAGTGAAGAAAGAGATCGCCAAGGCACAAGCCGCACAGGCTTGATAATCCTGGCCTGATCCCTTCACCGGATCACCTTACACACACCGCGCGGGGGCAACCCTGCGCGGTGTTTGCGTTTGCGCAATCTGCCGCAGAGCCGGGCCTTGCAGATGGCACGCCTTGGGGGCATACCTGCCCGTGATGATGCACGCCTTGCGCATATTCTTTGGCCTGTTCCTGGCCCTGACGGTTGCCCTGACCGCGCACAGCGCCGCCGCCCGGCAGGGGGAGCGTGACGCCGCGGGGCAGATGGTGATCTGCACCGGCACCGGCGCGGTCACGGTCTATGTCGACAGCGAAGGCCGGCCGGTAAAGCCGCCGCACAATTGCCCCGACTGCGTGATGCATGTGCTGGATGCGGTGGCGCAGCCCGCGGGGCTGGTGCTGCCGGCTGCGGTCAGCAGCGCAGTGACGGCCGGTCAGCAGGCCGCCCTGGCCACGGTGCGGCATGTCCTGCAGGCCACTGCCCGGGCGCCGCCAGCCGCCGCCTGAACGGCCCCTATACCCATCTGAAATTTGAAAACCCAACTATGAGGAGACAGAACATGTCCCTGAAGTCTGTTGTCTTTGCAGCCGCGGCTGCTGCTGCCTTTGCCACTTCCGCCTTTGCGGGCGATGCCATGATTATGGTGCACGGCCAATACGCGCGGGTCTCGTCGCCCACCGCCAAGGCCGGTGCCGCCTTCATGCAGATCATGAACAAAGGCGCAGCCGATGATCAGCTGATCGACGTGCGCTCGGACGTGGCGGCGCGGGTGCAGCTGCATACCCACAAGGAAGGCGATGACGGCGTCATGAAGATGATGCATGTGGAGGAAGGCTTTGCAGTCCCCGCGGGCGCAACCCATATGCTGCAGCGCGGCGGCGACCATGTGATGTTCATGGGCCTGAAGCAGGCGCTGAACCACGGCGATGTGGTCAAGGTCACGCTGGTGTTCGAGAAAGCCGGCGAGGTCGAGATCGAAGTGCCGGTGGATCTGGAGCGCAAGGCCGAAGGCCACGGCAGCATGGATCACTCCGGCCACTCCAACTAAACCCGAAGGGCAGGGCGGGCGCGGCGTCAGGCTGCGCCGCAGCCCTCCTTCGCGCCCAAAGCCCGCCGCTTGGCGGGCTTTTTGCCGCCTGAGGCTAGGTAAGCAGCTCGGCCACCCAGGCGGGCACGGCCTCGCTGGCCGGGCCAAAGCGTCGCTCGGCAAAGCGGGAGGCGGTGGCCGACGGCTCCAGGTTCAATTCCACCGTATGGGCGCCGGCCAGATGCGCCTCGTCGACAAAGGCCGCGGCCGGGTAGACCTCGCCCGAGGTGCCGATGGCGGCAAACAGATCCGCCCCGGCCAGATGGGTATAGATCTCCTCCATGAAATAGGGCATCTCGCCAAACCAGACCACGTCGGGCCGCCCGGCAGGGGCCGCGCAGATGGGGCAGGGCTGTCCGGTCTGCATTTCCATCGGCGCAGCCCAGCGGTGGCCGCAAGCGGCACAGAGCGCGCCTGCCAGTGTGCCATGCATATGCAGCACCCCGTCTGCGCCGCCAGCCTCATGCAGCCCGTCCACGTTCTGGGTGACGATCACCACCTCACCCGGGTGCTCTGCCTGCAGCCGCGCCAGCGCCTGATGCGCCGGGTTGGGTTCAACACCCGCCGCCTGCCTGCGCCGCGCATTGTAAAACCCGTGCACCAAGTCCGGATTGCGCGCGAAGCCCTCCGGCGTTGCCACATCCTCGATCCGGTGCTGCGCCCACAATCCGCCCTCGTCGCGGAAGGTGCCCAGCCCGCTTTCGGCGGAAATGCCGGCGCCGGTCAGGATGACGATCTTCGCGCTCATTTCCGCCGTCCTCTTTTCCATCGCGCCCAAACCTCCTATCACTGCCCTGTCCAGCAGGAGCCATAACCCAATGCCTACCCGTATTCTGTTTGTCTGCCTAGGAAACATCTGCCGCTCGCCGGCCGCCGAAGGCGTGTTCCGCGCGCTCTGCCCGGAGACTGAGACCGACAGTGCCGGCACGGCATCTTACCACGTGGGCGAGCCGCCCTACGGCCCGATGCAGGCGGCGGCAAGCACACGCGGGCTGGACATCTCGGACCTGCGCGCACGCCAGTTCCGCCGCGGTGATTTCAACAGTTTCGACCTGATCATCGCCATGGACGCCAGCAATCTGGACAACATAGAGGCCCTGCGCCCCGCCGGCAGCGAAACCCCGGTGCGCCTGTTCACCGACTACGCGCCAGAGACCGGCGCGACCCATGTGCCGGACCCCTATTACACCCGCGATTTCGACGGCTGCCTGGACCTGATCGAACAGGCCGCCAAGGGCCTCAAGGCGGCGCTCTAAATCACTCCGCGATCACCCGGAAGCCGCCCGCCAGGAACGGCATCTGCTGCACTGCCGGGTCGATCATCTGGGTCTGCACCAGCCGGCGCACGGTCTCGGCCACATCGCGCGGCACCCGGTCGGCCCAGTCGGCGGCGGTGAACAGCGAGATTGTCCGCGACATCTCGCCAAACGGCAGCGGGAAGGCGTCGATCTGGTCATGGAAGCGGCCCGCGCGCATGTAGCCCAGCGGTGTGGTGATCGCCCAGCCGATCCGCCGCGCCACCATCGCCATCAGCGCCAGATGCGAGCCGACCTCAAACCTGTCCTCGAACTCCAGCTTCTGGCGCCCCAGCAGCCCTTCGATCTGCTGCGAGATCAGCTGCTCGCGGGCGTAGCGCAGGAACGGCAGGTCCCGCAGCTGCTCCGCCGCCTGCGCCGCATCCGAGACCGTGCCGCGCGGCGCCACCAGGATGAAGGGATCGCGCACCAAAGGGTATTCCACCAGCCCCTCGTGCAGGCCGCCGGCGGTGGCGGCAATGGCGATATGCAGCTCGCGCGCTTCCATGGCGCGCACGATGTCATGGCTGGAGGCGGTGATCATCTTGAACCGGCATTGGGTCAGGCTGTCCGCAAGAATAGTTGCCAGCCGCGGTGTCAGGTCATTGTCGAAATCGTCAATTAGCCCGATTGACAGCGCCTGCAGGTGGGTCAGGTCCATCACCGTCAGCTCGCTTTGTGCCAGCCGCAGCTCGCCCAGCACCGCCTCGGTGCGGGCCAGGAAACTGCGCCCGGCGGCGGTCAGCACCATCGGGCGGCGGCCATGGTCGATCAGCTCGCTGTCCAGCGCTTTTTCCAGGTTGCGCATCTGCTGGCTGACGGCCGGCTGGCTGAGCCCGGTCATCTCGGCGGCCTGCGCCACGGACCCGGTTTTGGCCAGGGCCTCAAACACTTCCAGCCCGCGTAAGGTAACACCTTTGATCAACATATGAACTGCTCCAATACCTTGCGCCGTTTTTTTCGCGTTGCGCAGGCCCGGTCAAGGGCCGCAGGCCGCGGTGCCTGCCCGGCTGCGAAAATGCCGCAGAGAAAATGCATCAAATCAATAAAAAGACGCCCGCAAGAGGGCGCCCTGGCCTTGGTCCTGAAGAAACAGGCGGCGGATCAGCCGCAGCTTTGCGCCGCGTGGTCGCCAAACGCCTTGTAGCGCTGCCACAGCCGCTCATCGCTGCGGCTGGAGGACTGGCGCACCACCTGGGCCTGATGCGGGTCCTTGAACCATTTGGAGACCTTCTTGCGCTCCGAGGCGGTCAGGCTGCGGTTGGCCGCCTTCTGGATGCAGCTGCACAACGACGGCGAGGCCGCGGTGCGGTCCGACTGGCGGCAGGCGCGCTCAATGGCGCCGGCCTCGGCGCTGCCCGGCGCCAGGGATGCCAGGCCTGCCAGGAAACCGGCGCAGGCGGCTGCGGTGAGGAAGTGTTTCATCTGTCTCGTGCCCCGTTTTGGCAGCGGGTCTTCTGCCCGCGGAATTGGCTGCAGTATGGCGCATGCCCACGGCTGTTTCAATCGTGGTAAACGGGGCGTCCGGAGACCCGCGCCCGGCGGCTCTCCGGCCTCGCGGGCTCAGGCCTGGTTGGGGCCGCGCATCGCCCGGATTGCCTGGCGCACGGCTTTCCAGTCCGCCGCCTCACTGTCCTTGCCGGCCGCTTCGCAGGCGCGCATTTTCTGCGCGGCCTCGGCTTCGGCCTTGTCGCCATGCGCGCTGTAGAGCGCGCGGGCATATTCAGCGGCTTTGATTGCATCCATGCGGATCGTCCTCCTGTGCTGGTGTCTCCCGTCAAGGGGCGCGCGTTTCCCGGGTACCCAGGGAGTATAGCGCATTTTGCCGAGGCGCGCAGGGGAAGGGGAGGATTTGCGGGGTTTTGGCGGATGGCAAGAGGGGGGCGGAACAAGGGTCGCGCGGAAAATCAGAGCGCAGCGTCAGGTCCGAGGGCGGGAAGCGAAGCGCCCGCCCGTTTTGCCGGAGGCAAACCTTTGGTTTGACGGGGCGGATCGGGCGCTGCCCGGCGGTGCCGCCGGGCGGGAGGTTAATGAGCGCTGTCCGATGGTGATCGCGGAGGGCCGTGGCTGACCTTGGGGAGGCGCATCGCGCCTTCCCGTGGGGAAGGTCAGGCGCGGCCCGGCCTTGCGGCCGGGCGGAGTGATTTCTCGACCTGTGTTTGCGGAAGCCCTTCTTGCATAAGTAGAATGCGGATTTGTTCTTTTCTTTCGATCAGGTTTTCATAACGGTCGCGTAGATCGGCATCCTCCCCGCTTAGCATCCAAAGCCCGCCGGCAAGACTGCCCCAAAGGGCGGTTTGGGCCAGCAGATGCAAAATGCCCTTGCGTTCAGTCGTGGGCAGGCCCGCGATGACAGCTTCCAGCCCGGAGATTTTGCTTTCCAGATCGGCAACCTTGGCATTGAGGCGGCCAATCTCTGCGCGCAGCTGATCTTCCGTTTCACTCGCAATGACCCCGTCGCTGGGGGCATCCTGAATTGTTGAATTCACTGCCAGCAGCAAAGCTGGCAAAGCCGCCAGAGGCTCCAGAGCTTCAGGGAGCGCATTGGCGCCGGTTTCCGCATGAAAGCGCTCAATACTGTGAGTGACTTGCGCAGCCAGGCCTTGCAGACTTGCGTAGGCAATAACTCGGTTTTCGAACAAGTGCCGTACGGACTTGGGTTCGTGCTTTGGGAACCTTTCCTTGTCTGACGGCGGCGCGTTGAATTCAGCCCTTATGCGCTCGATTTCGGCGGCGACGGCTTCGGGGCCAGCGCCCCAGATCGCGTCGTCAATCAAGGCAACGCGGCGCTGGAGGTCCCAGTCGAGCGGTTTGCCTTCCATGAAACCGCGATACCAGTCCAGCCAGAAATTCCAGACCGGATGGTCCCTGGCGTACTCTTGGAACTTCGTCCAGCGAGCCAGAAGTGAATTCACTGTGGTCTCATCCTGCCATAACGTAGTTTGGAAAGCTTCAAACCCGGCCTTTGGGGCATCATTCCGGCACTCTGCATAGACAGCGTTGTATGCTTCAACCCGCGCGGGCGGGCTCTCGCTCAAGCGGCCTGCGGCATTGGCCGCCGCGTATACTGCCTTAGAGCAGGCCGCTTGAGGATCAGAAAAATGCGTCATGACGGCGTTGAACGCTGAACGGGCTGAAGCCGCAGAAGCACGGGCTTCTGCGTAAGGGGCAGAGTAATCTGCAGATGCTTTGGCAGCACCGGCAGAAGCGGTTTCTGCGACTGTATTGAGATTTTCTGTTCCGGCCCGTTGCAAGGAGCAGGTCACCGCGGAAATGAGTGCGGCGCGCAGGCTGGCGAGCAACAAGCCTGCACCGGTTATTCCCCGTCCTGTACTATGCGTGGCGACCGACATAGCCGCGGGAAGACTGCGCAGGGCAGCACGTGCTGCAATCGCCCGGCAAACTGCCTTTTCCTGAGTTTCCAGCCAGGCCGCGAACTGATCTGCGATGTTCGGCTCGTCTTTTTTGTCCAAAGTCACTCGTCTCCGGTCAAATATCTTTCTTTGACGGTATACGCCCGCTTGACCAACACAATAATCCAAATCATATGCCTCAGCATGACTGACCTCGCTCACATCCGCAATTTCTCCATCGTCGCCCATATCGACCATGGCAAATCCACCCTCGCTGACCGGCTCATCCAAGAGACCGGAACGGTGAAGGACCGCGATATGAAGGAACAGCTGCTCGACGCCATGGACATCGAGCGCGAGCGCGGGATCACCATCAAGGCCAACACCGTGCGCATCGACTATCAGGCGGACGACGGTGAGACCTATGTGCTGAACCTGATCGACACCCCCGGCCACGTCGACTTTGCCTATGAGGTCTCCCGCTCCATGCGCGCGGTTGAAGGCTCGCTCTTGGTGGTCGACTCGACCCAAGGGGTGGAGGCGCAGACGCTGGCGAATGTCTATCAGGCCATCGACGCGGACCACGAGATCGTCCCCGTCCTGAACAAGATCGACCTGCCCGCATCGGACTGCGACCGGGTGGCGGAGCAGATCGAAGATGTGATCGGTATTGATGCCACCGGCGCTATCCAGGTTTCGGCCAAGACCGGCCAGGGCATCCGCGAAACGCTGGAAAGCATTGTCCAGCACCTGCCCGCGCCCGAAGGCACCCGCGACGCGCCGCTCAAAGCGATGCTGGTGGACAGCTGGTACGACAGCTATCTCGGTGTGATCGTGCTGGTCCGCATCATGGACGGCGTCCTGAAGAAGGGCATGCGGGTCAAGTTCATGTCGAACAACACCCTGCACCACGTCGACCGCATCGGCGTGTTCCGCCCCGCCATGCAGGTGGTGGATGAGCTGGGGCCGGGCGAGATCGGCTTCCTCACCGCCTCGATCAAGCAGGTGCGCGACACCCGCGTCGGCGACACTATCACCAATGACCGCAATGGCACCGAAAAGGCGCTGCCGGGCTTCAAACCGGCCCAGCCAGTGGTGTTCTGCGGCCTCTTCCCGGTGGATTCAGCCGAGTTCGAAGACCTGCGCGACGCCATCGACAAGCTGGCTCTGAACGACGCCTCCTTCAGTTTTGAGATGGAAACCTCCGCCGCCCTCGGCTTCGGCTTCCGCTGCGGATTCCTCGGGCTTTTGCACCTGGAGGTGATCCGCGACCGGATCGAACGCGAATACAACATCGAGCTGATCACCACCGCGCCAAGCGTGATCTACCACGTCTACATGAAAGACGGGGAGATGATTGAGCTGCACAACCCCGCCGACATGCCCGACCCCTCCAAGGTCGGCCATATCGAGGAGCCGCGCATCAAGGCGACCATCCTGGTGCCGGACGACTACCTGGGCGACGTGCTGAAGCTCTGCCAGGACCGCCGCGGCATCCAGATGGACCTGTCCTACGCCGGCTCCCGCGCCATGGTGGTCTATGACCTGCCGCTGAACGAGGTGGTCTTCGATTTCTACGACCGCCTGAAATCGGTGACCAAGGGCTACGCCTCCTTCGACTACCAGATGACCGGCTACCGCGAGGACAACCTGGTCAAGATGTCTGTCTTGGTGAATGACGAGCCGGTCGATGCGCTCTCCACCATGGTCCACCGCGACCGGGCCGAGATGCGCGGCCGCGCCATGTGCGAAAAGCTCAAAGACCTCATTCCCCGCCACATGTTCAAGATCCCGATCCAGGCGGCCATCGGCGGCAAGGTGATCGCGCGCGAGACCCTCTCGGCGCTGCGCAAGGACGTGACCGCCAAATGCTACGGCGGCGACGCCACCCGGAAGCGCAAGCTTTTGGACAAGCAGAAAGCGGGCAAGAAGAAAATGCGCCAGTTCGGCAAAGTGGACATCCCGCAGGAAGCGTTCATTTCCGCCCTCAAAATGGACAGCTGAAGCTGACCATTTTCGAGGGCGCGCGGGCGAAAGCGGTTGGCGCAGCCAATTGCGTGCCCGCCCGGTCCTGTTCTGCGCCGGAAACACCACACATTCAAACGCAAGCAACACGGGGCCACGGCCCCGTTTTTCATGTCTGCGATTGCCAATGCCCCGCCCGGCCGAAAGGCCGGGCAGCGCCCGATCCGCCCCCACGGGTGGGCGCTATGCAGCATGCACAAAAAGTTGCACTGGGCGCTGTCAATTTCCTGCCCGCGTCCCGGCGTTTTGCTCAGTAAGAATTTCACCACACAATTACGGCGTACCGGGGCGTTGAGCCGCTCTCGTTGATCGCTTCGCGCTCTTTGAGAAGCCCTAAAATCTACTCTTGAAAGTCAAAACGTTAATTCTCGGTACTATTTTTTGCCTCTTCTTGAGGAACCGATGTCTTGGTCCATGTAGTCCAGGCCGTAGAGATTCGCTCTTCTAAGAAGGTAACCATCAAGGCAACAATGAGATTAAAAAGAACGATGGCGCCAAACCTGGTCCAACGTTTTTTGTAGCTGTCGTGTTTGCGGTCTCTGCGTCTAAGGTCCGCCTCGCTTAATGCGATGAAGCTTGGCTTGGGGCGGCGAATAGACTTAGTTGCGGATGAAATGAACGCACTGAAAAGTATGAAGAAAACTACTGATACAACCAATGAGACGACAATGTACTTCGCTATCTGACCGTTCACTAAGTATTCAGCAGCGAGTTCTAGAACGTCAGCGCTGTTTTCGGCTCCGTCCGTTTTGTATAAAAACTTAAAGAATGAGTCGATAATTAGGTTGACGATATATA
The DNA here is from genome assembly GCF_056160905.1 of Leisingera sp. ABD4_442. NCBI lineage: Bacteria > Pseudomonadati > Pseudomonadota > Alphaproteobacteria > Rhodobacterales > Roseobacteraceae > Leisingera > Leisingera sp. ABD4_442. The sequence goes on from NZ_JBSWYB010000011.1 coordinate 28,264, forward strand.
GGCCGCAAAACAATGTGGTCACCATATCTAGTGGCCCGGCGGCTTTCTGAAGGAAGATCTCAGCTTTGCTAGGTTCTGCTAGTAATGTTTCAATATGCCCTTGGATGTGCCCCTCTAGGTCGAGGCCCCAAGAAATTTTAGAGTGGTTTATTGTGTATGTGATAAGTCCAAGGTTTCGAGTGTCTTCTGCCACGGCAAGTTGAACTTTATCCCCTGACAACCTCATTCGGCTGTCATTGGATACCATGTCGATAGTGTCTTTTGTGCTTTCAGAAGCACGAATGACGATGTCTACTTCTTGCTTTTCCGGGGTCTCAGACTCAGGAAAATTAATGAAGTACACTAAGTGGAGTGTTACGACAGTAGGGTAGCGGTTTCGCGTTTCCGTGTAGGCAGTGAAATCGGAGATGTTGGGAAACTTCCGCGAAGTACCATTATTATAATAAACAGCAAACTCACAGAAAGATGCAGAGCAACCATTTTGTTCTGAGACACGTTGGTCAATTAGGTGGTAGAAATTTTCAATGTCGTGACGGTTGAGGTCGAATGTGCCGCGAAAGGCGCCAAAAGTTATTTTGGCGTCTTTGGTTGCATTGCGAACAAGTGATCGAAATTGCTCGCCTTCGAAAGCTTCTGAAGGCGGACCATCAAATCGATTATCAGTCTGTGGAAGTCCATTCATGTGCCTCCTATACTACTTCGACGTGTATCGCATCAACCGGTAAAATAACTGTTACCAAAAAGCTCTGAGCTTCCTTGTTACACGCAACTGTACAAATGAGCGTTAAGCATCAAGAGTCAAGTGGTTTTTCTGATGCTACTTGGCGTCAATTGGGGTCGGTAGGGACGCTCAGTAGGTTCAAAAATTTCTTAACTTCAAACTGTTGTATTAGTCGAGTAAGGCAATTTAAAGGCGAAAGATGAGGCTTGCCCATGCGCCAACCTCCGCCGGTTCCGCCCATCCACCACCCATCCGGCTGAAAACCGGCCGCAAAACTGCTATCCTCCCTCCAGCCAAACTTTCGGAGGATGGCCCCATGACCACCAAAACAGTGAAACTCACCACCCTGGCCGCGGCGCTGTGCCTGCTGGCGTCGCCGGCGCTCTCCGGCCAGTGTCCGGCGGATATGGCCAAAATCGACGCGGCGATTGCCGCGGGCACCGATCTCAGCGAGGCCGATCTGGCCACGGTTCAGGAATTGCGCGACGAGGGCGAGGCCCTGCATGAGGGCGGCGATCATGCGTCCTCGGTCGCCATTCTGGCCGAAGCCAAGGCGATGCTGGGGATTGAATAACCCCGCACATGAAAACGCCCGGTGCCGAATTGCGAACACGGGGCCGGGCGTCTCTCTTGAGCTTAAAAAACCTTACAGCGCGTCCTGCACGTCCTGCGCCGCGCCGCTGATCGCGTTGCCGGCCTTGGAAATATCGCGCCCCGCGCCCTTGGCGGTCTCGCAGGCTGCCAGCCCCAGCAGCATCAGCCCAACGGCAAAAATCCGGGTCATGTCAAAGGCTCCTTATGTCCGTTCATCTGTCTCTGTTCATCTGCCGGACTGTCTAGCAAGCCGCGGCGGGGCAGGCCAGCCGCTTCGCCGCGGCAGCTGCCTTGACGCATATCAAGGCCCGCCCGGCGCCCCCGGCCTAACCTGCCGCTGAACCGCAAAGGAGGGCAGAGACATGGACCTTTCCACCCGCAAACAGGCATTGGAGGCGCGCCGGGCAGAGCTGACCGGGCATCTGACAGAGGTGGAGCACGCGCTGGATGCGCCGATGCCCAAGGACTGGGAGGACCGCTCCTCCGAGCGCCAGGGGGATGAGGTGCTGGAAAGCCTCGGCAAGGCAGAGCTGGATGAGCTGCGCGGCATTGACGCGGCGCTGGCGCGGATCCGGGCGGGGACCTATGGCGCTTGCGTGCGCTGCGGCGATCTGATTTCGGATGCGCGGCTGGACCTGCTGCCCGCGGCGCCGCTGTGCAAGACCTGCGCAGGCGCCGGCCCCGGCTGACCGGCCGTTTTCGGCTCAATCGCGGATTTACCAAAAGTTTGCAACTTATGGGGTAGTGCATTCCTTGTGAATCGCGAGTATCTTGATCTGGATCAAGGCTGCAGCCTTGCCCTTGCGGCAAGGTCCGCGAAAATTGAGCTGGAGGGTATGGACAATGGACTTTTCCGCCAGAAAACAATCGCTTGAGGTGCGCCGGACGGAGCTGGCGGGGGTGCTTTCCCACGCCGGGCTGGCGCCGGCAGCAGAGCTGCGCGGAGCTGGGACTGGAACCGGAACCGGGATCGAAGCCGGGCCTGCGCTGGCATCACGGGCTGCGGTCCCGGCCCGCGCCGGGCTCGAGGAGCTGCGCCGGATTGATGCCGCCTTGGCGCGTTTGCGCGAGGGGTCGTATGGCTATTGCCAGATCTGCGGCGATGACATGGGCGACGACTGGCTGGACCAGCGCCCGGCCTCTCCTTTCTGCAAAAGCTGCGCGCTTTAACGGGCGTCTTCACAGGAAGCATTCCGGCAGCCGGCCGCCCGCGGGGCGCGCCGGCTGTTCGGCGTGCCGGCGCCGTGCAGTTGCCCCGCTGCAGCGCTGCACTACTTTAGGTATTCGCGCAAAAGGCCCCGTTGCCGTGGTGCCCGGGATATGTCACAACCTGCCTGACCGACTGAACAAATGAGTTTAGCAGATGCCAGAATTCACTGAGCGCCGCCGCATGATGGTGGACACCCAGATCCGCCCGTCGGATGTCACCAAATACCCGATCATTGATGCGATGCTGGCGGTTCCGCGCGAACAGTTCGTGCCGGATTCCCAGCGCGAGGCGGCCTATGCCGACCAGAATGTGGACCTGGGGCAGGGCCGGGTGCTGGTGGAGCCGCGCACCCTGGCCAAGATGCTGGATGCGGTGGATCTGCAGAACGACGAACTGGTGCTCGATGTGGCCTGCGGGCTGGGCTACTCCACCGCAGTGGCCGCCCGGGTGGCGCAGATGGTGATCGGCGTCGAGGAAGACGAGGACATGGCAAACGACGCGCAGGCGCTGCTGTCGGAAACCGGCGCGGACAATGCAATCGTCCACACCGGCCCGCTGGCCGAAGGCGCGGCAGAGCATGGCCCTTATGACGTGATCCTGGTGCAGGGCGGGGCCGGGGAACTGCCCGCGGCGCTGCTGGACCAGCTCAAGGACGGCGGCCGGATCGCCGCGCTAATGATGACCGGCGCCCTGGGCGAGGTGAAAATCGGCTACAAAAGCGGCGGCCAGCTGTCCTGGCGCTTTGCGTTCAACGCCAGCGCCCCGGTGCTGCCGGGCTTTGCCGCGGCCCGCGAATTTGCGCTCTGACCTTTTGGGGCAGGCCGCGCAGCAGCCGGTCCGGCCGGCTGCGTGAACAGGACTGAGGCCGGGCGCCCTGTGCGGGGCGGCCGGAATGCATAAAACAAAAACCGCGGCTGGCGGCGCGGCAAAAGATAAGGCAACCGATGCGAATGAAATTTCCGGCGAGTGTGTTTAAAGCTTTTGTTTTTGCCGGCGGCGTGGCCGCCACCGTGCTGGTGCCGCTGAAGGCCGCGGCTGACAACCTGTCCGATGCAATGATCGGCGCCTATAAGACCAGCGGCCTGCTGGAGCAGAACCGGGCGCTGCTGCGTGCTGCGGACGAGGATGTGGCGATTGCGGTCTCCCGCCTGCGGCCGCTGATCGAATGGACCATCACCGCCAGCCATACCTATTCCCGCGGCACCAACAGCCTGGGTGCGTTCAGCGAAAACACCAGCAATGACCTGGCGACCCAGCTGCAGCTGACCCAGCTGCTTTATGACGGTGGTGAAACCCGGCTGCGCAAACTGGCCGCCCAGGAACTGGTGCTGGCCGCCCGCCAGCAGCTGCTCAGCATCGAACAGCAGGTGCTGTTCAACGCCGTGCAGGCCTATGTCGGCGTGCTGCAGGCGCAGGAAAACGTCGCCCTGCGCCGCAACAACCTGCGCCTGCTGCAGGAAGAGCTGAAGGCCGCCCAGGACCGGTTCGAAGTGGGCGAGGTGACCCGCACCGATGTCGCCCTGGCCGAAAGCCGGGTGGCGGCGGCGCGCGCCAACCTGACCGATGCCGAAGGCACCCTGCTGACCAGCCGCGCCACCTATCTGCAGGTTGTCGGCAACGTGCCGGGCGCCATTGCAGGCCAGCCGCGGCTGCCGTCCCGCGTGGTCTCGATCGACCAGGCGCAATCCATCGCGGTGCGCAACCAGCCGGACCTGCTGGGCCAGCAGCACGCGGTCAAATCCGCCGATTACCTGGTGGCCGCCGCCGCCAAGGCGCTGGGGCCAAGCGTCAGCTTCCGCGCCACTGCAGGCCTCAGCGAGGATGTGAACGACGGCACCGGCGTCAGCTCGGACGCCTCCGCCTCGGTTATCCTGTCGCAGGAGCTTTATGCCGGCGGGCGCAATGCGGCGACCCGGCGCCGGGCAATTGCCAGCGCGGACGCAGAGCGCGGTGCGCTGATCAACACTCAGCGCGCCGTGCGCCAGAACGTCAGCGCCGCCTATTTCAACGTGGAAACCGCGCGCGCCACCCTGATTTCCGCCAATGAGCGCGTCCGCGCCTCCAAGGTCGCCTTTGACGGCATCCGCGAAGAGGCCACCCTGGGCGCCCGCACCACGCTGGATGTTCTGCAAGCAGAGCAGGAGTACCTGGACGCGCAGACCGAACAGGTCAACTCGCGCGCAAGCCAGGCCACTGCCGCCTATCAGCTGCTGCAGGCACAGGGTCTGCTGACCGCCGAACACCTGGGCCTTGCGGTGGAAATCTATGACCCCACGCTCTACTACAACCTGGTCAAGGACGCGCCCGCTCAGCACAGCAAGCGCGGCAAGGATCTGGACCGGGTGCTCAAGGCCTTGGGGCGGAACTGACAATTCATCCTATCTGTTGTGCGGTGACGGGAAGGCCGTTACACTCTGACTCAAGAGGCAAGAGTGGTTTATAAAATGTCCGACCCAGTTACCCATGCTGAGATTGAAGATGTATTGTCCTCGATCCGCCGCCTGGTGAGCGAAGACACCCGCGGCGAACCTGCAGCACCGGAACCAGCCGCCCGGCTGGTTCTGACACCCGCCCTGCGGGTGCAGGAGACGGAACCTGAGGTTGCAGAGCCTGACGTTGCGGAACCTGAGCAGGGTTTTGCGGAGCCTGACCAGGACAGCGCAGGGGCTGGGGCGGATCCATTGGCCGTGCCGCAGGATCAGACCGCCGAGGCCCCGGTAGACCCCGCAACCGCTTTGCAGTTCGAACATCCCATTGCCTTCCGGCACCATCGCATCAGCCAGCCAGAAGCAGAAGCAGAAGCAGAAGCAGAAGCAGAAGCTGAGCCTGAGGCCGGACCTGCAGTCCCGGAAACCGCTGAATTCGATCCAGCGGCAGAGGACGCGCAGCCTCAGAATTGGGACGTTGCGCCGCAAACTGCGGCGGCTGAACCGCGTGTGGAGGCCGAAGCACCTGCTGAGGAGGAGGAGCTGAGGGCTGAACCGCCTGCGGCCGCTCCGCAGGCACCCTGGGCGGACCCGGCTGCTACGCTTTATGCCGCTGCAGCAGGCGCTGCGCCGGACAGCGCACCAGCTGGCAGCGCAACGGACGAACCCGCGGCAGACACCGCGGACCGCGGGACCGCGGGCGCCCGCGCCGCATCTGTGGTGCGCAAGATCGCTGAGCTGGAGGCCCGCGGCAGCCGCAGCCAGGAGGACGCGCCCCAGCATTGGGAACCGGACAGCAAGACCGAAGGCCCCTTTGCCAGCGCAGCTGCGGAGACCGCCATCGCATGGCAGGATGAGCCCGCTGCAGCCCCCCGTGCTGCCAAAGCGGCGCGGGACGGCGGTGCCAGCCTGGCGCCGGAGCCGGGCGTCAACGACGGCGATGCGATACCCCGCGCAGAAGACGTGGCAGAGGCTGCCTTTACCGGCGCCGCGCTGGAGGCGCTTGGTGAGGGCGGCGACAGCTATCTGGACGAGGACAGCCTGCGCGATCTGGTCGCCTCCATCGTCCGCGAGGAACTGCAGGGCCCCTTGGGGGAGCGCATCACCCGTAACGTGCGCAAACTGGTCCGCCGCGAAATCCACCGCGCCCTGGCAGCCCACGATCTGCTTTGATCCGGGCCGGGGCGGGATCAGGTTTCCGCTTCCGGCTCAAGAGAATAAGGGGGAGGAGCCTCCCCCTTTCCCAATCCCCTTCGCAGCCGGATGCCTATGGCGGACAAGCTTCCGCATCAAGGACGCTGCGCGCCAGCAAATCTGGCAAATCCTAGACGCAGAACCCTGTCCGCCATCTGACGGCATCAGCGAAGGCGGCGGAGAAAGGGGAAGGCGGCCCGCCCCGCGGCTGCGGTCAGGCCCGCACCGGTTGCGCCAGCGCCAGCAGCTGATCCAGGTCCATGTAACGCTCCAGGTGATCGGCCAGCGCGTCCAGGGTGGCGTCGACACCGTCTTCGTAACCGGCCAGGCTTTCATGCCCCAGCGATGCCAGCACGCTGGCGCGGAAGGCGTCTGCGGAAAACAGACCGTGCAGGTAGGAACCCTTGACGCGCCCATCAGCTGAGGCCGCGCCTTCCGGGCGGCCATCAATGCTCAGCCAGGCCCGCGCGCAATCGGCGCCCTCGGTGCGGCCCATGTGGATCTCATAGCCGCTGACAGCCAGGTTGCCGTCGCGGGTCACTGCCTCGGTCAGCGTCACCCGCTTTTCGCCGGCCATAACCGTGTGCACATCCAAGAGGCCCAGGCCGTCAACCTTGCCGGGCCGCCCGTCGACACCTTCGGGGTCGTCAATGGTCTTGCCCAGCATCTGATAGCCGCCGCACAGGCCCAGCACATGGCCGCCGCGGCGGTGGTGCGCCAGGATGTCGATGTCCCAGCCCTGCGCACGCAGGTAGTTGAGGTCGCCGATGGTCGACTTGCTGCCGGGCAGGATCACTAGATCCGCATCACCGGGCAGGGCGCGCCCCGGCGGCACGATCTCCACCGTCACCTCCGGCTCCGCCGCCAGCGGGTCCAGATCGTCGAAATTCGCCATCCGCTCCAGCTGTGGCACCACCACTTTGCAGGCGCCGCCCTGGCGCGAGGCAATGTCCATCATGTCCTCGGCCGGCAGCTTCCAGGCATCCCAGAACCACGGCACCACCCCCAGGCTGGGCCAGCCGGTGCGCGCGGCAATGTCGTCGCGGCCGCCGTCAAACAGGCTCAGGTCGCCGCGGAAGCGGTTGACCATGAAGCCGACAACCCGCTCCAGATCCTGCGGTTCCAGCACCGCATGGGTGCCGACGATCTGTGCAATCACCCCGCCGCGGTGGATGTCGCCGGCAATCACCACCGGCACCTCTGCCGCGCAGGCAAAGCCCATATTGGCAATATCGTTTTTGCGCAGATTGGTCTCCGCAGGCGATCCGGCGCCCTCGATCAGCACCAGATCCGCGTCCGCCGCCAGCCGGTGAAAGCTCTCCAGCGCCGCCTCCAACAGGCCCGATTTGTCGCGCATGAAAGAGCCTGCGCCTTGGGTGCCGCGGCGCTTGCCCTGCACGATCACCTGGGCGCCTGTATCCGTCTCGGGCTTCAAAAGCACCGGGTTCATATCGGTATGGGGCGCGCGCATCGCAGCCCGCGCCTGCAGCGCCTGCGCCCGGCCGATTTCCCCGCCCTCGGGCGTGACGGCGGCATTGTTGGACATGTTCTGCGGCTTGAACGGCGCCACCTTCAGCCCGCGCCGCACATAGGCGCGTGCCAGCCCCGCCACCAAAAGCGACTTGCCGACATTGCTGCCGGTGCCCTGGATCATGATTGCGCGTGCCATCAACCGCTCCCTGCCTGTGCCCCGCCGTTCAGGGGCTTGCATAGCAGGTTAGACGCCCCCGTCCATGGGGGCTGTGCCGCAAGCGTCCCGCAGGCGCCGCCGCGCGACAGGCTGACGCCGCGGAAAGCCCTGGCGCGCAAAAGAAAAACGCGCCCCATCGGGACGCGCTTTTCGAAACTGCAGGCAGAAGCTCTTAGGCGGCTTCAGCCTGCGCAGCGTTGCGGCGTTCGCTTTCTTCACGCGACAGCGCAACCGAGGTCCGCACACCGCGGCCCACAAAGTCCATCAGGCCTTCCACAACCCGTTCGTTCGGGTCGATACCGGCGCAGGACAGCACTTCGCGGCCATCGCGCGAGCGCGCCCAGCGGGCGATCTGTTCCGGGCCATTGCCGTATTTCTTGTCGTCGGCGATGGCATCATCCAGTGCGGCCAGGACAACCGCAGCAAACAGTTTGCGGGCACGGTTGCCTTGCTCGTTATTATAAGCGGTGCCGTCTACGAAATCTCGCATCTCGTATCCCTTGTTGTTCTTGCTATTGCAATTTTCGGCGTAGCGCTGCTTATGGCGGAATTGTGACGATTCGGATAGAGCGCAGATGCATAGCTTTCATGCAAATTGCGCATACCTTATTCACTCATCTTCCACACTATATCCTTGTCTTGCCAGCGCTCAGCCCGCCAGATATAGGGTCTTGCAAATTATCATCAACCATCTGAAAGGCATTTTCCCATGCCCAAGATCAACGGCAACGAAATCCGTCCCGGCAATGTGCTGGAACATAATGGCGGCCTTTGGGCAGCGGTGAAGGTCGACCACGTCAAGCCCGGCAAGGGCGGCGCATTCGCCCAGGTCGAGATGCGCAACCTGCGCAACGGCTCCAAGCTCAATGAACGCTTCCGTTCCGCAGACAAGGTGGAGCGCGTCCGCCTGGAGCAGAAAGACCAGCAGTTCCTTTATGAGAGCGACGGCATGCTGGTGTTCATGGACGCCGAGACCTATGAGCAGATCGAACTGCCGGCGGAACTGCTGGGCGACCGCCGCCCGTTCCTGCAGGACGGCATGACCATCGTGGTTGAATTCTACGAATCCGAGGCGCTGAACGCGACCGTGCCGCAGAAAGTCACCTGCAAGATCGTCGAGACCGAGCCGGTCGTCAAAGGCCAGACCGCGGCCAACTCTTTCAAGCCCGCGATCCTCGATAACGGCGTCAAGGTGATGGTGCCGCCCTTTGTCGGCCAGGACGAGATGATCGTGGTGAACACCGAGACCATGGAATACTCCGAGCGCGCCTGATCCAGGCCGCATCCGGAAAACGGAAAAGCCGCCCTCCCTCGGGGGCGGCTTTTTCTGTGTCTGCGCGGGGGGCCCAAGACTTTTCAAAAAGTCTTGGCAAAAGTTTTCAGAAAACTTTTGCACAGGCCGCCGGACGGTTCACCCGGCCGGCAGCGCCAGGCTGAAGCCGCATTCATCCATCATCTTGCCATAGGCTGCAGTAAACCCGCTGAGCGAGGCCTCATACAGCATGTCGCTGCCCGCCCAGATCTCCACCCAGCGGCCCTGTCTCATCGCCTGCAGCATTGGCAGGTGATCCCGGAACTGCAGCACGCTTTCCGCCTCCGCCAGGCCTTCTTCATTGATCCAGGCGTTGATCCCGGCTGCGATGGAAAACGTCCGGTCGAAGTCAAAGATGAAATCCACCGTGCCGCCCTGCTGCATCAGCGTCGGGTAATGGCGCGGCGCATATTCCTGCACCCTGGCCATCGGGTAGAAGGCGGGCGGGCCGGCATCGCCGGAAAACACCTCCAGCATTAACAGCGGATCGCCATCGCCGCCGGTCCAGGCGCGGCAGGCCGTATAGCTGTCCTGCTCCGTCTCATGCGGTTCGGTGGCGGCGTGCCAGTCCTTGAAACTCCAGTAGCCCGCCCAGGCAGGAGAGGCCGCCAGCACGGCGAAGCAAGCTGCAAACATCAGACGCATCAACTACCCTTTCAGCAAGTCCGGCGGAAACCCTAACGCAATCACGTGAACAGAGGCTTGTCAGAAGCCCAGCACCTCCAGCCGCGCCTCCACCATGCCGCGATAGCCGCTGCCGAACAGCCGCAGATGCACCAGCGCGGGCCACAGCTGATAGAGGGGGCGGCGCGCCTCGTGTCCCGGCTCCAGCGCACCGTATGCGCTGTGAAACGCGGCAGGCGGCGCGCCAAACAGATGCAGCATTGCCAGATCCACCTCGGCGTCGCCCCAGTAACAGGCCGGGTCGATCAGATAGGCGGCGGGTCCGCTGAACAGCACATTGCCGCTCCACAGATCGCCATGCAGCAGGGCGGCAGGCGGTGCTGCGGGCAGCAGTTCAGGCAGGCGCTTGCACAAGGTCTCAACCCGCAGCCGCAGGTCGCGGGGCAGGGCGTCCGGGGCTGCCAGCAGGCGGCGGCTGGCCCAGAACTCCGCCCAGTTATCCTGCGGCGTGTTGGGGATCGCCACCGGGCCAAAGGCATAACCCTCCGCCCAGCCATAGTGCGGCCCGGTTGCGGAATGCAGCTGCCGCAGCGAATGCCCCAGCGCCTGCCAGCCTGCGGCGCCGGCCGCGGTCTCCTCCAGCGCTTCCATCAGCAGCACCTGACCGGCGGCGCCCAGAACCTCGGGCGCAGGCGCGCCCGCGTCCCGGATCGCGCGCAGCATCGCAGCCTCCACCGAAACCAGCGGGCCGGTTTTGGCCACCACGTGGCGGCCGTCCGTCAGCTCCAGAAGCTGCACCTCCGATAGGTCGCCGCCATGCAGCGGGCGGGCGCGCAAAACCTCGGCACCCAGCAGGGACAGAACGGTATCGTTCAGCCCGCTCACGCGTGCCAGGTGACGCGGGCGTCCCCGGCCTGCATCTCCCCCTTGGCGCGGTCAAACCGCAGATAGGCAATGCCCTTGCCGCCCGACTGGGTGAACAGCGTGCCCACGGGTTTGCCGCCTGCGGTGATCTCCGTCCCCACCGGCGCCGCGCCCTCGACATCCACCGTGCGCAACCCCTTGCGCAGCTCGGTCTTGTGCTTCATCCGCGCGGTCACCTCCTGGCCGACATAGCAGCCCTTGCGGAAATCAACCCCGTTCAGCGCCTCGAACCCGGCCTCCAGGATATAGCTCTCCGGCCCCAGCTCAACGCCTGTTTCGGGGATGCAGTGCGCCACCCGGATTGTGTCCCAGTCGCTGCCGTCATCACCGCCCTCAGCCCCATAAAGCCGCCAGCCCATATCCCCGTGGCGAGGATCAGCCAGCGCGCCCTCCGGCCTATCCCCGGTGCCGCGCTTTACTTGCAGCTCCGTCATCTCCACCTGCACATCGGCGCGCAGCCGGTACATGTTCAGCCGCTTCATCAGCCCCTCGGCCAATGACGCCTCCACATCCAGCAGTACCGCATCGCCGTCAGCCGCCAGAAAGAAATCCGCGATGTATTTGCCCTGCGGCGTCAGCAGCGCGGTGTAAACCAGCCCGTCCTCCAGCCGGTCCACATTGCTGGTCACAAGCCCCTGCAGGAAGCTCTTGGCGTCGCTGCCACTCAGGCGCAGGATGCGGCGGTCGGTCATCTGGTCTCTCCAAAGGCGTTTCACTGCTTGGCCCAGTGATATAGGAAGCAGGGCGGAAGAAAACAGCAAATCCGCCTCAAGGAGCCCCCATGCCCGCGCCGGTCAGCATCGTGATCCCCACCCTGAACGCGGCTGAGGAGCTGCCCGCCACGCTGGAGCACCTGATGGAGGGGCTGGCGGCAGGGCTGATCCGCGAACTGGTGGTGAGCGACGGCGGCTCCACGGATGCCACCCGCGCCATTGCTGAAGCGGCGGGCGCCGAATGGATCAGCGGCGCGCCCTCGCGCGGCGGCCAATTGCGCCGGGGCTGCGCGGCAGCGCAGGGCGAGTGGCTGCTGGTGATCCACGCCGACACCCACCTGCAGCCGGGCTGGGCCGCATCGGCGGCGCAGCATCTGGCAGAGGGGCAGGGCAGCCCTGCCTGTTTCCGCCTGAAATTCCGGGCGCGCGGGCTGATGCCCGCCTGGGTGGCCGGCTGGGCCAACCTGCGCACCCGGCTGTTTGCGCTGCCCTACGGTGATCAGGGCCTGCTGATCCGCCGCGAAACTTATGAGGCCGCAGGCGGCTATCCCGACCAGCCGCTGATGGAGGATGTGGCACTGGTGCGCCGCCTCGGCACCATAACGCTGCTGCCCTGCGCGGCACTGACCAGCGCCGCGCGCTACCAGCGCGCAGGCTGGCTGCGGCGCGGCACGCGCAACCTTTGGACGCTGATGCGGTATTTTCTGGGGGTAAAGCCGGAAACCCTGGCAAAGTCCTACAGCAAATAACTGTTTTGCCCGGCCCTCAGCATGAAACGGAAGTTGCTTACCCGAACACCTTCTTCGCAAAGCGGCGGAACCAGCGTTCCTTGCCGCGCCGGGCGCCGCCGGGCACCTGCTCCGCCTGGGCTGCAATGCCCGCGGTATCCACCACCGTCTTGCCGTCCTGGAATTGCAGCCGGTAGAGATCGGCATAAAGCCCGCCGCGCGCCAGCAGCTCGTCATGGCTGCCCTGATCCACCACCTGGCCGCGGTCCATCACCACGATCTTGTCGGCATTGCGGATCGTCGACAGCCTATGCGCAATCACCAGCGTGGTGCGTCCGCCCGCCAGCCTGTCCAGCGCCTTCTGCACCACCTTCTCGGACTGCGCATCCAGGGCTGAGGTCGCCTCGTCCAGCAGCAGCACCGGCGTGTTGCGCAGCAAGGCCCGCGCAATCACCACCCGCTGCCGCTGGCCCCCCGACAGGGCAGAGCCGCGCGGCCCCACCCGTGTCTCCAGCCCGTGTTCCAGCTTGGGCAGGAAATCCGCCACATGCGAGGCCTCCAAGGCGGCCTGCAGTTCCTCGTCGCTCACATCGGTGCGGCCCAGCACGATGTTCTCGCGCAGGGTCTCGTCAAACAGCATCGCATCCTGGGTGACGACCGAAAACAGCCCGCGCAGATCGGCGGTGTTCAGGTCGCGCACCTCAACCCCGCCCACGGTGACAGAGCCCGCCTGCGGGTCCACCATCCGGGTCAGCAGGTTGAAGATCGTCGATTTGCCGGCCCCCGACGCACCCACCAGCGCGGTGGTCTTGCCGGCCTCCGCCTCCAGCCCCAGCCCGTTCAGGATCTGCGCATCGCCATAGCTCAGGTCCACCGCCTCCAGCTTGATCGCGGGCAGGCCTTGCGGCGCCGGCTTCGGCTGGTCTGGCTCGCTCAGCAGGATCGGCGCGTCCAGCAGCTCCTTGATCCGCTCCAGCGCCGCCGCCGCGCCCTGCCACACGCCGGAAATATTGGCCAGCCGCCGCATCGGCTCAAACGACAGCCCGATCGAGGTGAAGAAGCTCATGAACTGACCGACGGTCTTTTCGCCCGCAATGATCTCGTTGCCGCCATAAAGCAGCACCGCCATGAAGCCGACACCGGCCATAATGTCGGTCATGCCCGAAATCGAGGAGGTGCCAAAGGCCGCCTTGACCTCGGATTTGACAAATTCGTCCTGCCGCTCGCCAAAGCGGCGGGTCTGATACTCTTCCAGCCGGTTCAGCTTGACCGGCACGATGCCGTGGAAAATCTCGTCCAGCCTTGTGGCCAGATCAGCGCCCAAATCGCGGGCGCGCGACGCCTTCTTGCGCACATAGCGCTGGATGGTGGAGATCGGCAGCAACAGCACCGGCACCCCGATCAGCAGGATCAGCGTCCAGCGCCAGTCGATGCTGAAGGCCACGCCCAGCACCGCCACCAGTGCCACCAGATCACGGCCCGCGCCGGTGATCACCGCCTGCCAAACCGCATTGATCGCGCCGACGTCGCTTTGCACCCGCTGCAGCAGCAGGCCCGGCGGGTGCTGCTGGTGAAACGCCGGGTCCTGGCGGATCAGGCGGGCCAGCATGTCCTTGCGCAGATGCGCGGCAGAAGTCTGCGACACCTTGCTCAGCAGCACCTTCTGGGTGACGCTGGAGACGCCGCGCAGGGTGAAGATCGCCAGGAACGCCAGGCTGACCCAGACCAGCGCATTGGTGTTGCCCGCAACAAACACCAGGTCGAACATCGGCTGCATCATATAGCCAAGCGCGCCCATGGTGGCGCCCTCCACCAGCATGAAGACCACGGCAATGCCCAGCAGACCGATGTAATGGCGCAGGTATCCGCGCCACAGCCAGCCGAACAGCTCTTTTGAGGACTTGTGCGGTTTCTGGCTCATCTCGGCGCTTTCCGGCGGGAAATTCGTGTCATTGCGGGCCTTTCCCTGTCGTTCCAGCGCCATTTAAGCAGCTGGGGGGCAGGGCGCAAGCACTTCGCCGTGACCCTGCGTCAGCGGGAATTGACCCTGCGCCGCTGCCGGCTACTGTGCCGCCATGGATCAACTGCGGCGGCTTTCTTCCCGCCCGCGCCGCAAGGAACATCAGACATGAGCGGATCACTGAACCTATCGGCAGGCCGGCCCTATCTGGCGATCCCGGGCCCGTCGGTTGTGCCCGATCAGGTGCTGCAGGCCATGCACCGCCCGTCGCCCAACATCTATGCCGGCGAGCTGGTAGAGATGACCGCCGCCCTGATCCCGGACCTGCGGCGGGTGGCGCGCACGGATCATCACGCGGCGATCTATATCGCCAACGGCCACGGCGCCTGGGAGGCGGCGCTGCAGAACACCCTGCAGCCCGGCGACCGCGTTCTGGTCCCCGCCTCGGGCCGCTTTGCCATCGGCTGGTCGGAAATGGCCCAGGGGCTGGGGATCGAAACCGAGGTGCTCGATTTCGGCACCAGCGCCCCCTGGGACATGGGCCGCATCGCCGATGCGCTTGCCGCCGACACGGGCCACCGCATCAAGGCAGTGCTGGGCGTGCATGTTGACACCTCCAGCTCGATCCGCAACGACATCGCGGCCCTGCGCAGCCTGTTGGATGCGGCAGGCCACCCGGCGCTGCTAATGGCCGATTGCATCGCCTCTTTGGGGTGTGAGCAATTCGAGATGGACGATTGGGGCGTCGACGTGATGGTCACCGCCAGCCAGAAGGGGCTGATGATGCCGCCGGGGCTCAGCTTTGTGTTCTTCAACGAGCGTGCCGCCGCGGCGCGGGCCGCATTGCCGCGCATCAGCCGCTACTGGGACTGGGCGCCGCGCGCCAACCCGGAGGAGTTCTACCAGTATTTCGGCGGCACCGCGCCCACCCATCACCTCTATGGCCTGCGTGCGGCGCTGGACATGATCCACGGCGAAGGCATTGAAAACACGTGGAAACGCCACGCTCATCTGGCCCGCGCCATCTGGGCGGCCTGCGAGGCCTGGGGCGCGGACGGCCCGCTGCGGATGAATGTGGCGGACCGGTCTTTGCGCTCCCACGCGGTCACCGCACTGCACATCGGCGCGCCGGATGGCACCCGGCTGCGCGGCTGGGTGGAGCAGAACCTGGGCCTGACGCTGGGCATCGGCCTTGGCATGGTGGCCCCCAAAAGCCCGGAATGGCACGGCTATTTCCGGCTGGGCCACATGGGCCATGTGAACGGTCAGATGGTGATGGGTCTTCTGGGCGGCATCCAAACCGGCCTCACCGCGCTGGATGTTCCGCACGGATCAGGCGCGCTGGAGGCGGCTGCACAGGTATTGGCGGGCCGCTGAATGCTGGCGCGCCATTGAATACCAGCGGGCCGCTGAGGCCCCGTTTGCACAGGCCGCCCCCGTCTGCAAAACCCGGCCCCCGTTTGCAGCGCCGGGCGTGCGCGGGCGTCACGCCTTTTGCGAATTCAGGCGGATTTCCAGCCTGGTGATGAGATGGTTGATCAGTACCGCCAGCACCAGCACGGGCACCAGCCCGTAAATCACCCAGACCACAAAGAAGATCCACATCAGGTTGATCCCGGCAAACATGATGGCAGCGGTAAAGAAATCCGGCATTCCGTCCGGCAGTTCAGGGTCACGCATGACAATTCTCCCGGTGTTACCCCTTGATGGTAGCCCGGAAGGGGTGAATGTCCGGTAAAACCGCCGCGATCACAGCGCCTGCCGGCAGGTTTCAGCCGCCGCCCTCAGCCCGCCCGCGCTGCGGCCAGCGCCTGCGGCAGCGCCGCGGCAAAGGCGTCCAGCTCCGCCTCCGGCCCGCAGCTCACCCTTATGCAGCGGTTCTGCGGCGCGGCAAAGGGCATCCGCACAAAGATCCCCTGATCCACCAGCCCCTCCAGCACCATCTTGGCAAAGGCCCCGTCCCGGCCGCAGTCGATTGCCACGAAATTGGTGGCAGAGGGCAGGGCGGCCAGCCCGTTCTCTGCCGCAATTTCTGCAATCCGCACCCGCGCAGCCTCAATCTGCGCCAGCACCTTTGCCAGCCAGTCCTGATCCTGCAGCGCCGCCAGCGCCCCCGCCTGCGCCGCCCGGTTCATGCCAAAGTGATTGCGCACCTTGTTGAAGGCGGCAATCAGCTCCGGATGGCCGATGGCATAGCCCGCCCGCGCGCCCGCCATGCCATACGCCTTGGAAAAGGTCCGCATCCGGATCACCCGCGCATCATCGGCACTGATGGGCGCCGCGGTGCCCTCCGGCGCGCATTCCACATAGGCCTCGTCCAGCAGCAGCAGGCAGCCATCGGGCAGATGGTTCAGCGCCGCGGCAATCTCCGCGCCCTGGTGCCAGCTGCCCATCGGATTGTCCGGATTGGCCAGATAGACGATCTTGGCATCCACCTCAGCCGCCCTGGCAAACAGCGCCTCGAAATCCTCGCGGTCGTCCTTGTAGGGCACCGTATGGATCATTCCGCCAAAGCCCGCCGCATGATAGTTGAAGGTCGGGTACGCCCCCAGCGAGGTCACCACCGCATCGCCCGGCCCAACCAGCAGCCGCAGCAAATAGCCCAGCAGCCCGTCAATGCCTTCGCCCACGATGATATGCGCCGGGCTCACCCCGTGATGACCCGCCAGCGCCTGGCGCAGCTCATGGCTCTCCGGGTCGCCGTATTTCCAGATCTCTGCCGAGGCCTGCGCCATCGCCTCCAGCGCCCGGGGCGAGGGGCCGAAGATATTCTCATTCGCCCCCAGCCGCGCGGCAAACGCCGCGCCGCGGGCACGCTCCTGCGTTTCGGGGCCGACAAAGGGCACGGTGGCGGGCAGCGATTGCGCAAGCGGGGTATAGCGGGGACCAGTCATGGCGGCAGATAACCCCAAGCCGCCAGGCGGAGCAAGGCTTGCGTCCCGCCCGCTGCCTGCGCAGTCTGCCCCCAGTTCAACAAGGATTCTTTCATGCGCATTGCCCTGGCCCTGCCGGCCGCCGCCCTCGGCTACCTCCTGTTCTGGCCGGTGCCGGTCGAGCCCATCGCATACACCCCGCCCGAGGCCCCGGGCTTCACTGGCGATTACGCCGAAAACAATGCGCTGGACGCGGCCCGGCTGATCCAACTGCCAGACGGAGACCTGGGGCCGGAGGACATCGCCCAAACCCCGGACGGCGCCATCTACACCACCAGCCTCGCAGGCAATCTCTACCGCATCGACGGGGCTGAGCCGGTGCTGGCGGACAGTCTCGGCGGCCGCCCGCTGGGGCTCAGGGGCGGCCCGGACGGCGCGCTTTATATCGCCGACAGCTTCCGCGGCATCCTGCGCTGGTCCGGCCCCGGCAGGCTGGAGGTGGTGGCGGACAGCGTGGGCGGCGCCCCGATCGTCTATGCCAACCAGCTGGATGTGGCCCGCGACGGCACCATCTATTTCTCCAACTCGTCGGACCGCTTCGACCCGGAAACCCTGGGCGGCACCAAGCCAACTTCGATCCTGACGATCTGGGAGCAGTCAAACACCGGCTATGTGGCGCGGATCAAACCGGACGGCACCGTGGAAAAAATCGCCACCGGCTTTGTCTACACCAATGGCATTGCCCTCTCGCCGGACGAAGACTTCCTGCTGATCAACGAAACAGGCCGCGCCCGCGTCCACCGGCTCTGGCTCAAAGGGCCGCGCAAGGGCGAGCAGGAGGTGTTCCTGGACAATCTCCCCGGCTACCCCGACAACCTCGAGGCCCAGGGCGACGGCACCTATTGGCTCGCCTTCGCCAGCCCGCGGGTGCCGTCGGAAAAACTGATGCCCTATCCGTTCCTGCGCAAAGTCATCTGGCGCCTCGGCCCGCTGGTGCGCCCGGCCCCCATCCACCGCGGCATGATCATCCAGGTCGACGGGCAGGGCAACGTGCTGCGCACGCTGCAGGACCCGGACGGGCGCCTCGGTGTCACCACCGGCGGCAGGGTGATGGACGGGCAGCTCTACATCATGACCCTCGAGTCGCCGTTCTTCGCCCGGATGCCGCTGCAGCCCAGACCCTGACCCCGCGCTCCTGACCTCAGGTAGGGCTGGCATGTCCGCCGCTTCCGGGGCAGGCTGGGCATATAGCGGACCAGGGGGAGCAGCCATGAAGAAAGTCACCACCGGCTACAAGGACCACATCGCCTATGTGACGCTGGCCCGCCCGGACAAGCACAACGCGCTTGATGAGGAGATGATCGAAATGATCATCGCCGCGGGCCAGGAGGTGGCCGCCTCGGACGCCCGCGCAGTGGTGCTCTCGGGCGCCGGCAAGAGCTTCTGCGCGGGCCTCGACATGGCGGCACTGGCCGGCTTTGCGCAGCGCGACCTCAGCACTCTGCTCATGGAGCGCACCCACGAAGACGCCAATGCCTTCCAGGAGGTGGCGATGATCTGGCGGCGGCTGCCCATGCCGGTGATCGCAGCCCTCCACGGCGCCTGTTTCGGCGGCGGGTTGCAGATCGCGCTGGGCGCCGACATCCGCATTGCCCACCCCGACACGCAGCTCTCGGTGATGGAGATGAAATGGGGCCTGATCCCCGATATGGGCGGCATGGCGCTCTTGCCGCGGCTGCTGCGCTCCGACGTGCTGCGCCGCCTCACCTGGACGGCTGAGAAGGTGGCGGCCCAGCAGGCGCTGGACTGGGGGCTGGTCACCGAACTGGCAGGCAGCCCGCTCAGCCGCGCCAATGCGCTGGCCCAGGAAATCGCCGCCCAAAGCCCCTCTGCCGTGTGCGCCGCCAAACGGCTGATCACCTATGCCGAAAGCGGCGCCGCCCAGGCCGATGTGCTGCTGGCCGAAAGCGCCGAACAGCTGGATCTGATCGGCAAGCCCGACCAGATCGAGGCGGTGGCAGCAGGGCTGCAGAAACGCCCGCCCGATTTCGGCTGACGCGCACCGCCGGGCTTCTTTCTGGTCAAAAATACTCATTGCCCCGCATCCCGCGGGCGGCACGGCCGGCGGCTGCGGACGCCGTCCGGGCACCGGCGGTTTCCTGCCGGCAGGCGGCCCGAAACCGCAACAGCGGAATTTCGCCAAATTCTCCGTAAATCCGCCGATGCAGGCGGGAAACCGCCGCCGCCCGGCAGAATGATGCCGCGTAAAACCAGCAGAAACCGGCGTTAACCATTTGGCAACATCTGGGGGCGAAACCTGCCTTCAGGAGGGCGCAAATCAGGCCAATTCAGCAATTGGACCCTGTCGCCGGGCAGGCCGCAACGGCCCCCGGATGGCTGTTTGCACCCTTGTGTAACGCAATAGAACCGGCCGGGGCACAACCGTCCTCTGCCGGGCTTCAGAAAGGAGTGAGGCTGATGCATCTGGTGCGCAAGAAATGGTTTATCCTGTTTGAAAGCGGCGGCCTCTTGTCCCGGACCGGGGACAGGATCACCTATTTTTATGACGAAGCGCTCAGCTTTGGCGACCGCGAGGAGGCGCAGCGCTATCTGGCTTCCAATGAAAACAGGGTCAGCTGCACCGGCATCCGCCCCTCTCTGACCGAAGCGGCGTGAGCGGATGGCTGGAGGCCCGCGGCCGGCCCCGCCCGGCCGAGGCGCAGATGCCTAGCTCGGCGCGCTGGCTGATTGCCTTTTGCGGGGTGCTGATCTCCGCCTCGGCGCTGATCTTCTGGGCCTGGCTTGGCGGTGCAGGCCAGGCGCCGGAGGATCAGCCCGGCTGGTTCACCCTCACGGCGCTGCGCTTTTTCTGGCTGCCGTTTCTCAGCGGTGCGGGGCTGGTGCTGGCGGTCTGCTGCGCCGGGCGCAACGGCCGCTGATCCAACGAAAAAGGCCGCGCCCTTGTGCCGGCGCGGCCTTCTCAAATCGCAGTCTGCGGCCCCTTACAGCGAGGCGTCGTAGATCTTGGAGATATTGGCCCCCAGGGCGGCGTCATATTCTGCGTCGGACATCGACACGTTCAGCCCCTCGGTCAGCGCGCGGCTGAAGGAGGCGATCATCTTGGCGTTTTGCGCCAGGCGCGCGCAGGCGTCGTCGGTGGTATAACCGCCCGACAGCGCCACAACCCGCACCACATTGGCGTGATCGGCCAGATCGTCGTACAGGCCCGCTTTGGTCGGGATGGTCAGCTTCAGCGCCACTTTGCTGTCCGCCGGCAGGGCATCCAGCTGCGCCTTGATCTCGGCCTTCAGCAGCTCCTCGGCCTCGGCTTTGGTGGCGGAATTGATGTCCACTTCCGGCTCGATGATCGGCACCAGGCCGGCCGCAACGATCTGCTGGCCCACTTCGAACTGCTGGGCGACAACCGCCTTGATTCCTTCTGCGTTTGCTTCCTTGACGACCGAACGCATCTTGGTGCCAAAGATGCCTTTGCCGTTGGCACGCTCCAGCAGCGCGTCCAGTTCCGGCATCGGCTTCATCATCTGCACGCCGTTGGCCTCATCGGCCAGGCCCTTGTCGACCTTCAGGAACGGCACCACGCCGCAGTTGCCCCACAGGAAATCCGCGGTCGGCTTGCCTTCGATCTCGCCGTCCATGGTCTTCTCGAACAGGATTGCCCCCAGGATGCGGTCCTTGCCAAAGCTCGGCGAGGTGATGATGCGGGTGCGCATCTTATGGATCTCGGCGAACATCTCGTCGTCACCCGAATAGGCGTCCTCGTTCACGCCATAAAGCGCCAGCGCCTTCGGGGTCGAGCCGCCGGACTGGTCCAGCGCGGCAATGAAGCCCTTGCCAGCGGCGATGCGGTCGAGTTGTTCCTGATGTACAGAAGCGTCTTTGGCCATAATGCGTCACTCTTCTTTGGAATGGTCTGTCTTGGCGCTGTCTATAGCGCGAATCCGGCGGGAAACAACGGGGTGTTGCGCTAACGGAAGAAGGATTTCCGCGCATCCCGCGCCATGTTGTAGCGCATTTCCAGGTCCGAGATCCGTGCCATCGCCGCCTTGCGCTGCTCAGGATCCGTCAGCGCAGCGTATTCCTTACGCGCTGCGGCGAGCTGTTCTTTCAGCCCGAACTCCTCCGGCACCACGCCGGCCTGCGCCATGATCCGCATTCCCGCCGCCAGCCCGGCGTCCACATGCGCTTCGCTGCTGCGGTTGGGCAGCGGCTTGCCTTCGCCCTCCAGCCCCTGCAGCTGCCCCTCGGCCTGGGCCTTGGTCAGCTGGCGTTCAATCAGGTTGCGGAAAGCACGGATCATGCGGGGTCTCCGGGTTGCGCTGCCAAGCTATCAAAAGAGGGCAGAAGCCGCCAGCCAGTGCAGGCGCTTCAAATTAACCGGCGCTGCAGACCGGCCCGGACAGAACCAGCCGGCCTTCCTTCTTCTCGATGGTGGCCTCGCCGCGCCCGGTTAAATAATCGGCAATTGGCCAGACGTCGTCCGGGGTGAAGCCGTGCTTGAACAAAATTCTGTCCGCTTCATCACTCGACATGCTGCAGCCGTTTTGGCGCAGTATGGACAGGAATTCCTCGAGGCGCGGCACCGGCTCAGCCAAGGCAGGGAGGGCCAGCAGAACGGTTGCGGAAAACAGAAGGGCTTTTGTCATGGGGATCACTTCAACTGCTGATACCTTTGCAGCAATGCTGCAACCCAGACCAAAGGGCAACAGAATGCAGCGGGGAAATTGCCGGTCCGACCCTCAAAGCCAAGCGCTTGGGATTGCAGACAGTCACCCCAGCCAGTCCTTGCGCGTCACCGCATCATTCAGTGCCAGCAGATCCTCGCGCAGCTCCTCCAGCCCGATCGGCCCGCCCAGGCAGACCCGCACCGCTTCCTGCGGCAGGCCCGAAACCGTGAAGGCATCGCTCGGCATGATGCCGATCTGACGGCCTGCCATGCGGCCCATCACCTCGGCCCGGCTGGTGCCCCGCGGCAGGGTCAGCCACAGGTTGAAGGCCAGCGGATCGCTGTCAATGAAACACTCCTGCAGCACCGCCGCCGCCAGCGCTTGCCGTTCTGCTGCCGCCTTGCGGATGAACCGCTGGATCTCCGCAGCGGTGCCGTCCTCGATCCAGCGGCCCAAGAGCGCCAGGTTGAGGGGCGATACCATCACATGCATTGACCGCAGCGCCTGGCTGAACTGCCCCAGCAGCGCCCGTTTTGGCACCGTGGTATAGGCCAGCCGCAGCCCGGCGCCGAAGCATTTGGAGAGGCCGGCAATATGCCAGCCCAGGTCCGGGATCAGGCTGCTGATTGCCGCAGGCGCGCCATTGTCGACAAAGCAATAAGCGTCATCCTCAATCAGCGGCAGATCGTGTTTCTGCAGCACCGCGGCAATCTCCTGGCGCCGCTTGGCGGGGATGGTCCGGGTGGTCGGGTTCTGAAGCGTCGGGTTGAGGTAGAGCGCGGCCGGCCAGTCGCCGGTGATAGCCTTCTCCAGTTCGCCGGGCAGGATGCCGTCCTTGTCGCCTGCCAGCCCGATCAGCCGGATCCCCAGCCGCGCCGCGATGGAGCGCAGCCCGGGATAGGTCACATCTTCGCACAGGACCGTCGCGCCCGGCTCGCCCAGAACCGTCAGGACCGCATAAAGGCTGGCATGGGCGCCGGGGGTGATCACCAGCCGGTCCGCCGCGCAATGCAGCCCGTTGGCCTGCAACCACTGGGCCGCAATGGCGCGGTCCTGCGGGCTGCCGGTCACCGATTGATAGCGCAGCAGCGGCTGCAGATTGGCCGAGACATGCTCCAGCCCCTGCCGCATCCGCGCCATGAGCGCCGGATCCTCTGGTTCCGGCGGCATGTTCATCATCGGGTCTTCTTCCAGCGCCCGGCGCGGATCAGGGCGTTCCGGCAGCGCATCCAGCGCTTTCACAAAGGTGCCGCGGCCGACGAAGCTCTCGATATAGCCGCGCCGCACCGCCTCCGCGTATCCCCGCGACACGGTGGAGAAATCCACCCCCAGATCCTGCGCCACCCGGCGTTGCGGCGGCAGCCGGTCGCCGGGGCACAGCACGCCTTCGTCAATGTCGGATTTGATCGCGTCGGCCAGCTCCAAATAGCGGGGCCGGGCGCCCTCCAGCCGGGCGGGGGTCCATTGTTTCATAGGCGGGTCTCCGGTTGGCGCCTTTGTGTCGTGAATGATTGGTTCAATGCCTGAGGCACCCCGTAAATGCAACATCAATGATCGCATATTGTTTGCATTCAATCCAAGAATCACGCTATCAGGCCCGCAGATCCAAGGAGACGTGCGATGACCCAAGCGGATGTGCTGGAAGAGACCCAGCGGGAGCTGAAGCCCGCATTGTGGAAAGGGCTGCGGCTGCGCTGCCCGAACTGCGGCGAAGGCAAGCTGCTGCACAGCTATCTGAAAGTGAATGACGGCTGTTCCAAATGCGGCCAGGAGCTGCACCATCAGCGCGCCGACGACGGGCCGGCCTATCTGACCATCCTGGTGGTGGGCCATATCCTCGGCTTTGCGCTGCACATCATCTACATGCAGTTGCGCCCGGACCCCTGGACCCTGGCGATTCTCATGTCAGTGATCACGGTGGGCGCCTCGCTGATCATGCTGCCGCGGATGAAGGGGCTGGTGGTGGCCTATCAATGGGCCAAGCGGATGCACGGCTTCTGAACCGGGCAAAAAACATTCAATCAAAATGCAAAAGGCGGGCCGGCGGCCCGCCTTTTTCTGTCTTCTCCCAGCGCCGCACAGCGGCGCCGGGCCCAACCGGGATGGATCAGTCTTTGATTGATCCGGGACGGGCGGGAGAGCCCCGCCTGCGGGGGATTACACCAGCCGCGAGGCGTCCTTGGCGGCGCGGACAAAATCGTCGAACAGCGGATGCGGCGCGAAGGGTTTGGACTTCAGCTCCGGGTGGAACTGCACGCCGATGAACCACGGGTGGTCGGTCCACTCGACGATCTCCGGCAGGCGGCCGTCCGGCGACATGCCGGAGAAGCTGAGGCCGCAGGATTCCAGCTGCTCGCGGTATTTGGTGTCGACCTCATAGCGGTGGCGGTGGCGCTCCTCGATATGGGTGCTGCCATAGACATCCGCGACTTTGGAACCCTCGGCCAGGGTTGCATCATAGGCGCCCAAGCGCATGGTGCCGCCCTTGTCGTCGCCCACTTTGCGCTCCACGGTCATATTGCCCTGCACCCATTCCTTGAGGTGATAGACAACAGGCTCGAAACGTTTCTTGCCGGCCTCGTGGTCGAACTCCTCGGAGCCCGCCTCGGAGATGCCCGCAACGTTGCGCGCAGCCTCGATCACCGCCATCTGCATGCCGAGGCAGATGCCGAGATACGGCACCTTGTTTTCACGCGCGTATTGCGCCGCCTTGATCTTGCCCTCGGTGCCGCGCTCGCCAAAGCCGCCGGGCACCAGAATCGCGTGGTAGCCCTGCAGGTAGGGGGCGGCGTCTTCCTTGTCGAACAGCTCTGCGTCGACCCACTCGATCTTGACCTTGACCCGGTTCGACATGCCGCCGTGGGTCAGCGCCTCGGCGATGGATTTATAGGCGTCTTCCAATTGGGTGTATTTGCCAACGATGGCCACCCGCACTTCGCCCTCGGGGTTGTAGATGCGGTCGGCCACATCTTCCCAGCGTTCCAGGTTCGGCTTCGGAGCGGGGGCAATGCCAAAGGCATCCAGCACCGCCTGGTCGAGGCCTTCGCGGTGATAGGCCAGCGGCGCCTCGTAGATGGATTTCAGATCCTGCGCGGCAATCACGCTGTCGGCG
The DNA here is from genome assembly GCF_056160905.1 of Leisingera sp. ABD4_442. Lineage (NCBI taxonomy): Bacteria > Pseudomonadati > Pseudomonadota > Alphaproteobacteria > Rhodobacterales > Roseobacteraceae > Leisingera > Leisingera sp. ABD4_442. Next base: position 53,030 of record NZ_JBSWYB010000011.1, read on the forward strand.
CGCACGTTGCAGAACAGCGCCAGCTTCTCGCGTTCCTTGGCCGGGATCGGCCCTTCCGAGCGGCAGACCAGGATGTCGGGGGCCAGGCCGATGGAGCGCAGCTCCTTCACCGAGTGCTGTGTCGGCTTGGTCTTCAGCTCGCCGGAGGCCTTGATATAGGGCAGCAGCGTCAGGTGCATGAAGATGCATTCGCCGCGCGGCTTGTCCTGGGCGAACTGGCGGATCGCCTCGAAGAAGGGCAGGCCCTCGATGTCGCCGACGGTGCCGCCGATCTCGCACAGCATGAAGTCGACCTCATCCTCGCCGATGGAGATGAAGTCCTTGATTTCATTGGTAACGTGCGGAATGACCTGGATGGTCTTGCCGAGGTAGTCGCCGCGGCGCTCCTTCTCCAGCACGTTGGTGTAGATGCGGCCCGAGGAGATCGAGTCGGTCTTGCGCGCAGGAACGCCGGTGAAGCGTTCGTAGTGGCCCAGGTCCAGGTCGGTCTCGGCGCCGTCGTCGGTGACGAAGACTTCGCCGTGCTCAAACGGGCTCATCGTGCCCGGGTCGACGTTCAGATAGGGGTCCAGCTTGCGCAGCCGGACCGAGTAGCCCCGCGCCTGCAGAAGGGCACCCAATGCGGCGGAGGCCAGGCCCTTGCCCAGGGATGAAACAACACCGCCAGTGATAAAGATAAAACGCGCCATAAGTGTTCGGCTGCCCCCGTGAGAAGTCAGATTTCAGCTGCCCGGCGGTTTCGATTTCGGGATCAAAAACCGCTGCATCACGGGACTTCATATATAAAGGATTCGCACAAAAAGTGCAAGGGAACCGCAAGATGCTGTTGCGGTCCCTATAACCCTCTCAAGGTGTAGTGGATCAGTCTGCGCTGGGAACCAGCGGTGCGTTGTCGCCTTCGGAGGGCGGCAGGAGATCGCTGCCCAGCGCCGGTGCGGCAGGGGCGTCGCCCTCAGCCTGCGGCACGGCCAGGCGGTCGGTGACCGAGGCGCCTGCGGATTTCTGCGCGGCCATGATGGTCAGGGTGATCGAGGTGCAGATGAAGGCAATGGCCAGCAGCCAGGTCACCTTGCTGAGCGCGGTTGCCGCCGCGCGGCCGGAGATCGCGCCGCCGCCGCCGCCGCCCATGCCCAGGCCGCCGCCTTCGGAGCGCTGCAGCAGAACCACGGCAATCAGGCCGAGAGCCAGAAGAAGATGGATGATGAGAACAACGTTTTCCATGGGTCCCTGCGGCGGTTGGCTGAGTATCGGGCGGTAAATAGGCAAGATTGACCGGGGGGGCAAGGGCGGAGTTGCAGGCGCGGCGGGGAAGCTGCCCTGAACGTCACGCAACGTGATATGCAGCATCATGAAACATGACTGGACAGGGCCGTCCGCAGCGGCGCAGCATGGGCTATGCCTCATGATCATCCCGACCACCCGCACGCCCTGCTGCCGCCCGATCCTGCCCTGCGGGTCAAGGCGCTGGAGACGATTCTCACTCAGAAGGGCCTGATTGATCCGGCCGCGCTGGAGGAGATCATCGACACTTATCAGAACAGGATCGGACCGCAGAACGGCGCAAGGGTAGTGGCCAAGGCCTGGAGCGATCCTGAGTTCAAGGCGGCCTTGCTGGCGGATGCCGATCCGGTGCTGGCGGCGCTGGGGTATTACGGGCGCCAGGGCGAGCATATGGTGGTGGTGGAGAACACAGCCCAGCAGCACAATATGGTCGTCTGCACCCTGTGCAGCTGCTACCCGTGGCCGCTGCTGGGCATTCCGCCGGGCTGGTATAAATCCGACGCCTACCGCGCCCGCGCGGTGCGCGAGCCGCGCAAGGTGCTGGCGGATTTCGGCGTGACCCTGCCTGACGGGACCGCGGTAAGGGTCTGGGATTCGACGGCGGAGGTCCGCTATCTGGTGCTGCCGATGCGGCCCGGGGGCACGGAAGGCTTCAGTGAGGATGAATTGGCCGCCCTTGTCACCCGTGACAGCATGATCGGCACCGGCCTGGCAAAGGTGCCGGGGGAGGCGCCGGCATGACCCGGGTGCATGACATGGGCGGGCGATTCGGTGACGGGCCGGTGGTGCCGGAAGCGGAGGGCGCGCCGGTCTTTGCTGAGGACTGGCACGCCCGCGCCCTGGCAGTGACGCTGGCCTGCGGCGCGCTGGGGCAGTGGAACATCGACACCTCGCGGCACGCGCGGGAGCGGCTTTCGCCCAAGGATTACACACGGTTTTCCTACTATGAGAAGTGGATCTCGGCGCTGGCGGATCTGCTGGTCGAAAAGGGCGTGCTGACGCACGAGGACCTGCAGGGCAAGGGCGCTGCCGGGCTGCATGCGCTGGCCGAGCGGGCCTTGAAGGCTGAGAATGTTGCCGCTGCGCTGGCCAAGGGCGGGCCTGCGGACCGCGACGGCGGGCCGGCGCCGCGGTTCCATCCGGGCCAGGCGGTGCGGGCGCGGCTGCCGCAGGGCAACGCCTTGGTGGAGGGCGGCCACACAAGGCTGCCTGCCTATGCCGCCGGCGCGCAGGGCTATATCCTGCGGCTGCATGGCACCCATGTGTTTCCCGACAGCAGCGCCCACGGGCTGGGCGAGGCGCCGGAGCCGCTTTATGCGGTGCGCTTTCATGCCAGCGCCTTATGGGCGCATCCTGAGCACCCGGAAGACGAAGTGGTGCTGGACCTGTGGCAGAGTTACCTGGAGCCGCTATGAGGGGATGTCCTGAGGTTGCAGCGCCGGAACCGGTCTTTGCCGAACCCTGGCACGCGCAGGTCTTTGCGCTGACGGTGCATCTGAACGAGGCCGGGCGGTTCAGCTGGAGCGAGTGGGTGGAGCGGTTTTCGGCCACCTTGAAACGCCATGGGTTGAGCCGGGAGCTGGACGGCGGCGAGGATTACTTCCGCGCCTGGCTGGAGACGCTGGAGGTGTTTCTGGCCGAGGACGGCGCGGCCAGCCGGGCGGAGGCGGAGGTGATGCGCAGCCGCTGGGAGGAGGCGTATCTGAGCACCCCGCATGGCGCGCCGGTGCGGCTGCGGGGCTAGCGCGCGCAGCTTTGGCCGCCGGGGCCGATTGGGGCCGGGGCGGTTTTTCTTTTTCGTGTCTGGTGTTTCGTTCGCTTCAGTGTAGCGCTGTGTCCCAGTTAAGGGGGCGGCGCCGCCGGGGTGGAGGTGGACAGACCCCACGGGGGGCCTGCTCGGACAGGATTTCCTGGACGACCCCCTTTTTATCAGGGCCGGTCTCCGGGTGTCGCGCAGGCAGCCTCACAGATGCCTGCGCCTCGTATCATGGCCCCGCGCGCGGGAACCATGGCTGGGGGATCGCGATCTTCCGGCAGCATGGCAGAGGGATATGAGGATCGCGTGAAGGCACCGTGCGCCGGGTGCGCAACACCTTCTTTCAGGAGGGCTTGATGGATAGGTAAGGCAATAAGAATACAATCCCTTAGTTGATACGCTTACACTTAAACACGCCGGTACGCTCACCCAGTTCCTCATAGCTGGATGGCAACCCTCTATCGCCGCCAATATACTTAGCGAATCTCTGGAAAACTCCCAGTGTTGACTCACATTGACCTGTCTGCCCAACGTTTCGCGGTCCTTGGTCAACGGATGACAAAGTACTTGGCAAGGCGTACACAGTACCCCCTGAAATAACCGCATCAGCTTTTTCAATGCTACAGAGAATGCCAGTAAATCCACAATCCGTAACACTTACAGCCCCTAGGACTTGCCAATCCGCAAGACTTGCACCCGGTAGGACAATAACAAGTGCAGTTAGTATGAACCGTCCGCATGAGGAAAACATCTAGTTACCCCCAAAACAACTTTAACAACACGAGAGTGTAGACAAAGCGTAGCTGACAGCGTGACAATATGGCAAGGGAAGTTCCCATTCACACAGTGTAGCGCCTTAAGAATTAGCTCCAATTTTTTCAAATGATACCCCCCTATCTGCAAAGGGTTGGCAGGCGCTCGCCCGTCGTCTGCGGCGTGACCCCGGGCGGGGAGGTTTTTCCGCCCGGGATCAAGGCGCGCAGCGCCGCCGGGCTGCGCCTGCCTGCCCGTCACGCCTATGGCGTGCTTCCAGCACGACGGCAGGCGCATTCGCGCCCGCCCAGGCAGGTGCAGCCCTCTGCGATTGGGCGAAAACCTTGGCTAAGCCTTCTTCTGCGGCGAATTTGCGGTTCCCCTGCCTGCGCAGCATCGCTATATGAGCGTGGGTTTGAACCAGACTGTAAAGGACCGGATATGGCCAATGTCGTCGTAGTCGGCGCCCAGTGGGGCGACGAGGGTAAAGGCAAGATCGTGGATTGGCTGAGCGAGCGCGCGGACGTGATCGCGCGCTTCCAGGGCGGCCATAACGCCGGCCACACGCTGGTCATTGACGGCAAGGTCTACAAGCTGCACGCGCTGCCTTCGGGTGTGGTGCGCGGCGGCAAGCTGAGCGTCATCGGCAATGGCGTGGTGCTGGATCCCTGGCATCTGCTGAAGGAAATCGAAACGGTCCGCGCGCAGGGGGTTGAGATCACGCCTGAGACGCTGATGATCGCCGAGAACACGCCGCTGATCCTGCCGCTGCATGGCGAGCTGGACCGGGCGCGCGAGGAAGCGGCCAGTAAGGGCACCAAGATCGGCACCACCGGCCGCGGCATCGGCCCGGCCTATGAGGACAAGGTGGGCCGCCGGGCGGTCCGCGTGGCCGATCTGGCTGATGAGGCGACCCTGATTGCGCGTGTTGACCGGGCGCTGCAGCACCATGATCCGCTGCGCAAGGGGCTGGGCGTCGATCCCATCGACCGCGATGCGCTGATCGAGCAGCTGAAAGAGATTGCACCGAAGATCCTGCCCTATGCGGCGCCGGTCTGGAAGGTGCTGAACGAGAAGCGCAAGGCGGGCAAGCGGATCCTGTTTGAAGGCGCGCAAGGCGCCCTGCTGGACATTGATTTCGGCACTTACCCGTTTGTGACCTCCTCGAACGTGATTGCAGGCCAGGCGGCGACCGGCGTGGGCATCGGCCCGGGCTCGATCGATTACGTTCTGGGCATCGTCAAGGCCTATACCACCCGCGTCGGCGAAGGCCCGTTCCCGACCGAGTTGCTGGACGCGGAAGGCAAGCCGGATGCGGATGGCGCGCGGCTGGGCGAGCGCGGCCATGAGTTTGGCACCACCACCGGCCGCCAGCGCCGCTGCGGCTGGTTCGACGCCGCGCTGGTGCGCCAGACCTGCGCCACCTCGGGCATCAAGGGCATCTGCCTGACCAAGCTGGACGTGCTGGACGGGTTTGAGACCCTGAAGATCTGCACCGGCTATGAGCTGGACGGTGAGATGCTGGACTACCTGCCGACCGCCGCCGACAGCCAAGCCCGCTGCAAGCCGGTCTACGAGGAAATGCCGGGCTGGAGCGAGTCGACCGAAGGCGCGCGCAGCTGGAACGATCTGCCGGCCAATGCCATCAAATACGTCAAGCGCGTGGAAGAGCTGATCGACTGCCCGGTCGCATTGCTGTCCACCAGCCCGGAGCGGGACGACACCATCCTGGTGACCGACCCGTTCGCTGACTGATGGCTGAGAGCAAGGGCCTGAGCTACAAGGCCCGGCGGCGCTGGGCCCTGGTGATCCTGCTGATCGGGATGCCGGTCTATATCGTGGCGGCGGTCACGGTGCTGAACTGGCTCGACCGGCCGCCGCTGTGGCTGGAGCTGATCGTCTATGTGGCCCTGGGCATTGTCTGGGTGCTGCCGTTCAAGTTTGTGTTCCGCGGTGTCGGCAAGGAAGACCCGGACGCCGGGAATCAGTAAAGAGAGGGGCGCTGCCCCTCTTGACCTGACGGTCAATTCACCCCGGGATATTTTTGGCCAGATGAAACAGGATCCGGTCTGAAAAATAAAAAGGCGGCCTCGCAGGGGCCGCCTTTTTCTATTGGTCTTTCGGGCTGCTCAGCCCGCGGCGCGCTTGGGCTTGAAGCCGATGTCGCCGGAAGCGGTGAACTGGCCGTTGCCGGAGCGTTCGATCTTGCCGTCGCGCAAGAGCTGCCCGAAGGAGCGCAGCCCGTCCTCGCGGTTGAACTCATCGCCGCCGGCGCTGCGCACCTTGCTCATCAGCTGCGGGCGCGAGAAGTGGTCGCGGCCTTCGACAAAGCTCATATAGGCGGCGGCGGCTTCCAGCAGCTCGTGCAGCTCTGCGGCGCCGCGTTCGGCGGCATAGGAGGCAAAACCGCTGCCGGAGCCGGCGGCCTCATCCTCCAGGACTGCGGCGGAGACCCGGCGCGGGCGCACCGGCTGCTGCGGCGCGCTGCCTTCGTCGATGCGCTGCGCCGCCACCAGCTTGAGCGGGGCGGGGCGGGGCTGTGCGGCAGCCGGGCGTTCGGAGGCGGCCTGGCGCGGTTCCGGGCGGCGCGGGCGCACCACGCTGGCCAGATCCTCGCGGTAGGGCTGGGCGCCGTCGGCGCCTGCGGTGCCGCCAGCGCCGCCGTCGGCCTTGGTGGCGGCAACGGCCGCGCGCAGCTGGCTGTAGGCCTCGAGGGAGGAGGCGGTTTCCGGATCCTCGAGCCGTTGGTCGGCGGCGTCCATCAGGCGGGAGACATCGCTGTCGTCCAGGCTTGCCGCGGCCGGCTGGTAGGGTTCTGCCTGCGGGGCCTCGGCCTCTGCCACGGCCTCTGCTTCCGGGGCGTCATCCGCCTCCTGCAGTTCGGAGGCGGCCAGGATCTCAGCCTCGACCTCGGCCAGTTCCCGCATCAGGTCGGCTTCGTCCTCCTCTGAGAGTGCCGTGTCCGGTTCTGCGGCTGGGGCGGCTTCCTGCAGGCGGCCGGAGGCGATGGCCTTCTCAAAATCGGCACGCTTGACTTTGGTGATCCGCACGCGCGGAACGGGGGTTTCTTCCGGTTCTGCTGCGGTCTGTTCTGCGGCGTCTTCCGACAGCAGATTGTCAGAGCTGCGGTCCTCGTCCCCGTCCTCATCCAGGTTCAGGCCTTCATCCGCACCGGCCGCTGCATCTGCCTGCAGATTGACGAACAGGCTGTCGTCAAAGGCCTGATCCGGGTCGCCAAGACCGGACAGCGGAACGGAGCCTTCCTCAGCGGCGTCCTGCGCATTCAGGTCCAGGCGGTCCAGCGCCTTAGCGATTTCATCGTCGCCTTCGTCGTCGAAATCCGGAGCACCGTCATCGGCGTCTGCCTGCAGCGCGCTGGAGATGTCTTCGGCAGCGGACTCCAGCACGTCGTCGGCATGTTCGTCTTCGCTGAAGTCTTCCTCAGGCGCCTGGGCGACCACGGCGCGGATGCGCTGCAGCTTGGCGGCGATGCTGTCGGCGGCGGGGGCGGTGTCTTCTGCGGCTTCGGCCGGTTCCGCAACGGGCTGGGGTTCGTCCGCTTCGGCCTCTGCCTCGGTGACTTCCAGCAATTCAACGGCGGGGGCCGGCTCTTCTTCGCTTGCGGTTCCCAGCACAGCTGCGATGGCTTCTTCGGCTTCGGCTTCGGCTTCGGCTTCGGCTTCGGCTTCGGCTTCGGCTTCGGCTTCGGCTTCGGCTTCGGCTTCGGCTTCGGCTTCGGCTTGCTCTGCTTCCACTTCTTCCGCCGCGTCTTCAATTTCTGCTGCTGCGGCCCGGGCTTCTTCGGCGGCGGCCTCAGCCGCGGCTTGGGAGGTTTCGGCGGCAATCACGTCTGCGGCGGCGGTCTCTTCGGCAATGGTCTCTTCTTCGGCTTCCACGGCTTCAGCTTCGGCGGCTGGAGCCTCTGCCGGGGCAGGAGCGGGCGCGGGCTGTTCGGCAACCGGTTCTGCGGCAGGGGCCGGAGCCGGAGCGGGCGCCGGGGCCGGGGCCGGTGCGGGGGCTTCGGCAGCAGCGGCGCCAAGCGCCGGGGTGGCCGCACGCAGGTGGATGCCGCCCTCGCTGGTGCGGGCCTCGACCTGGCGGGCAATCTCGCGCTGGGCGATGCGGGCCAGCGTGTCTGCATCGGGCTGCGGCGGCTCGGCGCCGAAGTAGCGGTCATCCGCGGCAAGGTCGCGGAAATACTCGGCAATCGCCTTCATCGTGCCGAAGGAATCCTCAAACCCTTCCAATGTGCAGGAAAAGGTTCCATAGGATACGGTCAAGACTTTGTTGTTATGTACCATCAGCTCGCTCGTCTTCGCCACATACGTTGCCATTCACCATAAAGGCTGGAAGGACCAATTTTGCTCGAATCCGTGCAATTGATCGTATCATTTTGTGTTCACATTGTGACCTGTTTCCAAAACTGGCAGGAATTGCGCCCATGAACGCGAAGATTGTTGATGTATCGGAACCAATCACCCTGGTGGGCGGCGGTGCGCTGGCTGCTGGCGATCTGGAGGCGGCGCTAACGCTGGCGCCGGTGCTGGCGGCGGCGGATGGCGGCGCGGCGGCGGCGCTGGCGGCGGGGCATGTGCCGCGGGCGGTGATCGGGGATTTCGACTCGCTGGCGGAGGATGTGCGGGCGCAGCTGCCGGCAGAGAGCCTGCATCCGGTGGCCGAGCAGGACAGCACCGACTTCGACAAGGCGCTGCGGATGGTGGCGGCGCCGGCGGTGCTGGCGGTGGGGTTTCTGGGCGCGCGGGTGGACCATCAGCTGGCGGCCTTTAACACGCTGGTGCAGGGGCATGACAGCCCTTGCGTGCTGGTGGGGGAGACGGAGGTGATCTTTCATCTGACCCATGCGGTTGCGCTGCCGGCAAGGGCGGGGGAAGTGATTTCGCTGTTTCCAATGCAGGCGGTCAGCGGGCGGTCCGAAGGGCTGGAATGGCCGATTGAAGGCCTGCGGATGTCGCCGATGGGGCGGATCGGCACCTCGAACCGGGCGCTGGGGCTGGTGCGGCTGGAGCCGGAGGGGCCTGGCCTTTTGGTGATCGTGCCGCGGCGGCTGCTGGCGGATGTGCTGGGGGCGGTGCGGCTGGACCGCTAGATCTCAGGCGGGATTGATGCGTTCTTCGGTTTCCGAGGCCTTGCGTTCGCGCAGCACCGCGTAAAGCCCCGCGCTGATGGTCAGGAGGATGCCGAAGGCCGCCAAGGTGTTCGGCAGTTCGGAGAAGATCAGCCAGCCGAAGAACACCGCCACCGGGATTTCCAGGTATTGCATCGAGGCCAGCGTTGCGGTGGGGGCATAGCGCAGGCTCCAGGTCATCAGAAGATGCGCGATAGTGCCCAGCACGCCGGTGGCGGCCAGCAGCCACCATGTATGGCTGGGCGGGGCGTTGAGGTTGAGACCCTCTAGGCCAGCCGAGTCGCCGAACCACAGGAGCGGCAGCATGAACAGGCTGGCGAGCAGGCCGGAGACCGCCTGCAGCGAGACCGGCTCGGTCTGCTTGGCGATTTTGCGGGTGACCAGCATGAAGAGGGCAAAGATCACCGCCACCAGCACCGGCCAAAGCGCGTTCCAGCCGACCGCGGCAAAGCTGGGCTGAATGACCAGCAGGGTGCCGGTGAAGCCGACCACGCAGGCGCCGAGGCGGCGCAGGCCGACTTGTTCGTTCAGCACGTATTTGCCCAGGAGCAGCATGATGAAGGGCATGACAAAGGCGATTGCCACCGCATCGGCCAGCGGCAGGTATTTAAAGGCGGTGAACATGGCGCCGACACCGCCCATCTGCAGCAGGGTGCGCAGCAGAACATAGGGCAGAACATGGCGCGGCATCTTCAGGGAGTAGCCCAGCAGCAGGGCAAAGGGGATCAGCAGGCCCGCCTGAAAGCCGAAGCGGGCAAAGACCATCTGCCCGACGGGGATATGGGCGCCCAGCAGCTTGGCGATGGCGTCGCAGACCGGGATGGTCACGCAGAAGCCCAGCATCAGGGCGATGCCGAGGAGGGGGCGGTCCTGTGTCATGGCGCCACGCTAGGCGGGGCGGGGGAAACTTACAAGGTGCGGTTGAAGGCGAGACAATTTGTGGACATAGACCCCGGGCCGTTTGGGGCCCGGTTCGCGCCCGTCCCCGCCCCCAGGGCGGGCGCGAAACGCCCACCCTCGGTGCCGGGCGCGAACCTGTGTTTGGTCGTTCCGGCAGCGGCAGTCTGAGATTTGAACCTCAGCAGTTCGGCACGTTCACGGCGAGGCCGCCGAGCGAGGTTTCCTTGTATTTGTCATGCATGTCGGCGCCGGTCTGGCGCATGGTCTCAATGCAGGCGTCCAGCGGCACGAAGTGCTGGCCGTCACCGCGCAGGGCGAGGGAGGCAGCGGAGACCGCCTTGATTGCCGCCAGGCCGTTGCGTTCGATGCAGGGCACCTGAACCAGCCCTTTGACCGGGTCGCAGGTCATGCCCAGGTGATGCTCCAGCGCGATCTCGGCAGCGTTTTCCACCTGCTCGGGCGTGCCGCCCATCACCGCGCAGAGGCCGGCGGCGGACATTGCCGACGCCGAGCCGACCTCAGCCTGGCAGCCGGCCTCAGCGCCCGAGATAGACGCGTTGTATTTCACCAGGCCGGCAATGGCGGCGGCGGTCAGCAGGAAGTCCTCGACATGGCTTTCCGAGGCACCCGGCACATGGTCGAGGTAGTAGCGGATCACTGCGGGCAGGGTGCCAGCGGCGCCGTTGGTCGGCGCGGTCACAACCTGGCCGCCGGCCGCGTTTTCCTCGTTCACCGCCATCGCATAGACGCTCATCCAGTCGTTGATGGTGTGCGGCGCGGTCAGGTTCATGCCGCGTTCGGCCATCAGCGCGTCATAGATGCCCTTGGCACGCCTGCGCACCTTGAGGCCGCCAGGCAGGATGCCGTCGCGCTCCAGCCCGCGGTTGATGCAGTCGTTCATCACCTGCCAGATGCGGGCGGTGCCCTTGGCGAGGCTGTCCTCGCAGCCGCGGGCGATCTCGTTGGCGCGTTTCATGCCGGCAATGGATTTGCCGCTGGATTTGGCCATCTCCAGCATTTCGGCCGCGGATTTGAACGGGTAGGGGACGGGATCGCCTTCGTCGGTGGCCTTGCCTGCGGCCAGTTCTTCCTCGGTCACGACAAAGCCACCGCCGATCGAGTAGAACACCTGTTTCAGGATCACGTCGCCCTGGGCATCCGTGGCCATCAGGATCATGCCGTTGGAATGGCCCGGCAGCGCGTGATCATAGTCGAAGATCATGTCGGCCTTGGGGTCGAAGTGCAATTCGCCCAGCCCCTCGGGGTGCATGGTATGGGTCTTGTTCAGCTCCGCCAGGAAAGCCTCGGCCTTTCCGTCGTCATAGTCATGGGCGACAAAGCCGCCGAGGCCGAGGATGGTGGCGCGGTCGGTGGCGTGGCCGACGCCGGTGAAGGCGAGCGAGCCGTGCAGCGAGGCGCGCAACCCGTGGAATTCAAAGGGCGAGGCGCGCATCATGTCGAGGAAGCGCGCGGCGGCGACCATCGGGCCCATGGTGTGCGAGGACGACGGGCCGATGCCCACTTTGAACATGTCGAAGACGGAGAGGAACATTAGGTGGCTGATCCTTCTGGGGGATTGGCGTAGGCCGGGGATGTAAACGGGGTGGCGCCGAGGCCCTCGGCCTCGCGGGCCACGGCAACAGCGGGGCGGTGTTCCAGCGCGGCGCAGAGGCGCTGCAGGCTGGGGTAATGGGCCAGGGTGAACCAGGATTTGTCGGCCTGTGCGGGATAGAGCGCCATCCAGCGCATCTGGCAAGCCAGGTAATAGTCCAGCACCGAAGGATGCGGCGCGCCGAACCAGACGGGGCGGGCGGCGGCGGCATGGTCAAGGCTGCTCAGATGGGTGTGCAGCCGCTGGCGCAGCACCTTTTGCAGCTGAGCCTGCTGGGCCGGATCGGCGCCGATGTATTTCTTGGGATAAAACAGCATCCGCAGGTCGGCGTGCAGCGTGTTAGAGGCAAAGAACAGCCATTTCAGGAAAGCGGCGCGGTCCGGGCTGCCGGGCTGCGGTGCCAAGGCACCATGGCGTTCGGAGAGCCACAGAAGGATGGCTGCGGTCTCAAACACCGGGCCGTCCGGGGTTTCCAGCACCGGGATCAGCCCGTTCGGGTTCAGCGCCCGGTATTCGGGGCTGTTCTGCGCTTCTGCCCGGCGGTCGACCAAGACGGTTTCATAGGGCTGGCCAAGCTCCTCCAGCACCAGCCGGATGACCAGCGAGGCGTTGTCGGGGGCGTAGTGCAGGCGGTATTCGGGTTTCATAGCGCAACATTATAACTCGGACCGGCGGAATATGTGTCCGTTTCCGGCGTTTCCAATAGGAAACCCGCCTTTGTGATGCATGTTTGGCTGGCGGGATGCGAAGCGGCGGAAAGGCGCTGTGCGGGTCCGGCGCAGCGATGGCTGTTGAGAGCCCGGACCGGTCATTGTGATTTATTGCTGCACGCGCACGCAGCGTGAATACCGCTGTGTTGGCACAAAGTGTTCCGCCGCGCAGCGGCGGAAATACCGGCCATTGGTTCAGCGCGCAGCGGCGATGAAGCGGGCAATCTGCAGGTAGCGGACAATCCCGTCCTTTACCAGTGGACCCCCAGTCGCCGCTTAGCCATCAGTTTCAGCCATTCGGGGTTTCCATCTTCCACGCCGCCAGCAATTTCGGCAGCGCTTCGTTCCAGTCCAGCACACCAGCGGCTTGGGCCCAGGCCTGATACTGGCGGATCAGATCTTTCTCCAATGCGGGGTTACGGCCCGCAAGATCGGTCAGTTCGGTGCGGTCGGCCTCGATGTCGTAGAGCTCCCAGGGGCAATCATGCAGCCGCACCAGCTTGAACTGACCCAGGCGGATCGCGGCGTTGCCCTCGTGCTCCCAAAAGATTGGCTGCGCGCGCTGCCAGTCCTTGCCCTGAAAGAGGCCCAGCAGTGACTCTCCCTGCAGCGGCTGGATCTCATGGCCGCCGGCCTCGGTCTGATAGGCAGCGCCGGCGGCTTCCAGGATGGTCGGCAGGATATCGACCACGTGGCAGGCCGCATGGGCAGCACTGCGCGGTTTGAACCCTTTTGGCCAATGGGCGACCAGAGGGGTCGAGATGCCGCCTTCATGCACATAATGCTTGTACAGGCGGAACGGCGCATTGGAGACATTGGCCCAGGGCTTGTCATAGCTTTGAAATGTCTGGGCATCGCCTGGGCGCAGGCCGGTCACATTGCCCATGGTGATCTGCCTGCCGTCCTGCGTTTTGTCCGGGTAGAACTTCGCCCAGCCGTCTTCGGCCATAAACTCGGCGCAGCCGCCGTTGTCGCTGAGGAAAAGGATCAGCGTGTTCTCAAACTGCCCGAGCCGTTTCAGCGCCGAAATCAGTGTGCCGACCGACTGGTCCATGCGGTCCACCATCGCCGCATAGGTGGCCATCTTGCTGGCCTCCCAGTCCTGGTTCTTTTCCTGTTCCCAGCCATGCACGGTGGTGTCACGCGGGGAGATGTCCCAGTTCCGCTGGAACACGCCCTTGCCGTTCATCGTTTCATGGCGTGCGGTGCGGATATAGTCCCAGCCCTTGTTATAGACGTGATCGTATTTTGCGATGTCCTCAGGATGGGCATGCAGCGGCCAGTGCGGCGCGGTATGGGCGAGGTAGAGGAAGAATGGCTTTTCGTCCGCCACCGCGCCTTCGATCATGCCGATGGCCTTTTGGGTGATGGCGTCGGTGAAGTAGAAATCATCCGGGAAGGTTTCGACCCGGCTGTCATCCTCCAGCATGTAATGCGGCGAGAAGAAATGCGTGGCGCCGTCCATGATCCCGTAAAACCGGTCAAAGCCGCGCTGGCGCGGTGTCGGGTGCTCAAGGTCACCAACCCGCCAGCTGTCCACGCTTCGCGGCTCGAAATCGCCGGCCACATGCCATTTGCCGGACATCAGCGTGGCATAGCCGCTGGCGCGCAGATGCTCGGCTATGGTGGCGCTGTCATTGCGCAGGAACCCCTGATAGGCGGGCGTGCCCAGATTGGCGCCCATATGCCCGACGCCGGCGTTATGCGGGTAAAGCCCGGTCAGCAGCGACGCCCGCGTCGGGCAGCAGCGGGCACAGTTGTACATCGCAGACAGCATCACGCCGCCCCGCGCAAGGGCGTCGATGTTGGGGGTCTGGATCTCTGACCCGGTGCAGCCGAGGTCGGCAAACCCCATGTCGTCCGCCAGGATCAGGATGACATTGGGCCGGAGGGTGTCTGTCTGAGAGCTGTGGCTGGTCATGACTGAGCTTTCATCAGCGGTCAGGATGCGGGTGCGGAGGCAAGCGGGACGCCTTCGACGGTGACCCGGTGCATCAGGCGGCGGAAACCGTGATAGTCGTTGATCGCCTTATGCCAGGTGGCACGGTTGTCCCACATTGTGATGTCACCGGCCCGCCAGCGCACGCGGCATTGAAATTCCGGCTGCTGGCAATGGGCATAGAGCATGGCCAGAAGCGCCGAGGATTCTTCCGGGTTCAGCCCTTCAATGCGGGTGGTGAAGACCGGGTTCACAAAAAGGCCGCGCCGCCCGCTCAGCGGATGGGTGATGACAACCGGATGCCGGGCGTCCTGGGTGGCGGCCTCCGCATTGCCCAGACGGCCCGATTTCACCGCCTCGCTGTCCATCGCGGCGGCGCCGAATACATGGCGCGAGGAATGCACGGCTGTGAGACCATCAAGAAACCGGCGCATTGGCGCTGAGAGCGCCTCATAGGCGGCGCCCATGGAGACAAACAGGGTGTCGCCGCCATAGGGCGGCATCTCGATGGCGTGAAGAATAGAGCCCATCGCCGGTTCCTGATCATAGGAATGATCGGTATGCCACCCCTCGCCAACGGCCTCTTTCTGGTCCTTCTCTTTCAGGACAGTGGCGATTTCCGGGTGGCCCTTGACCGGTTTGAAGAACCGGTTGACATTCACCGGCCCGAAGCGGCGGGCAAAGGCCAGGTGATCTTCTGGCCCTGCGGTCTGCCCCCGCAGCACGATCACCGAAAATTCCGCAAATGCGTCCCGGATGGTGCTGAAATCCTTGCCGCGGCGGATATCCGCCCCCAGGATTTCCGCGCCCAAACCGCCGGTCATTGGCAATATTTCCATGATATCCTCCGCTGTCGCCTGCAGGCAGCATAGGGTCTGTCCTAAAACTGGAAAAACTGATTTAACCTGCTTCAAAGGAAGATTTTCCCAATGGTTAGCTTCACCCTTCGCCAGCTCACCTACCTGACGGAAACCGCACGGCAGGGCGGTATTGCCCAGGCGGCGCGGCAGCTGAATGTCTCTGCCGCGGCTATCGCCTCGGCACTGGACAAGCTGGAGGCCGCTACCGGCCTGACCCTGTTTGACCGGTTTCCGGCACAAGGTATGCGGCTGACCCGCGCTGGCGAGACCTTCGCCACCCAGGCCGAGGCGCTGCTGACGCAGGCGGCTGCACTGGACCGGCAGGCCGCGGATCTGGCGTTTGGCCGCACCGGCAGGATCCACATCGGCACCCATCACGCACTTGCGCAGCAGATCGTTCTGCCTGCAGTGCTTGCTTTCCGCGAAAGCCATCCGGGCGTCCGTATCGAGGTGAAGGAAGCAGACTATCCGGCATTGGTGGCCGCGCTGGACACTGGCGAGGTGGATGCGCTGGTGGTTTTTGACCAGGGGTTCGACCCCGGCCGGCATGAGGTTGAAGTTCTTTTGGAACTGCCGCCCCTGGTTCTGTTGTCAGGCGCGCACCCTTTGGCAGCGAAAGCCCGGATCAGCCTGTCCGACCTGACTGGTCTGCCCTATATCTCCGTCTCGCCCGCTGGGCCCGGCCCCAGCTACCTGCAACTGCTGCAGGCCGCGGGCGTTCACCCCGAAGTGCCGTTCAAGTCCCAATCCCGCGAGCTTGTTCAGGCTTACGTCGGCAAGGGGTTCGGTTTCACGCTTGCAGGCTTCCCGCCCAAACAGGACTGCACGACTGAAGGCGACCCAATCGTTGCGCGGCCGCTTAAGGAAAGCATCGGGCACTACAGGGTGGTGATTGCCCGCTCGCGTCAAGCGGTTCAGTCAGGGCTGACTGACCGGTTTCTAGAGATCTGCAGGGCGCCGATCTCTATTTCTGGTCTTGCAGGAATTCAATGATCTGCAAACCTGTGATGCTGCCGTTCGTAATTTCTGCAGCATCTGTCGCAATGGGTGCACAGCCGTCCAATGCGCGCGCGGAGACCGCAAATTGATTTGCCGCCCGAACCGGCGGCTCAGTCCCACGTGCAAAAAGGCCCTGTCAGCGCGGTGCTGATGACTGGGTGCGGAGGGAGGATTGGAGGGCAAATCATGCCAAGAGTCCAACTTCCCGCAGCAACCCCAAAACGCAAGGCTTGGAATAAAGGACGGATCATCGGGCAGAAGCGGCCGCTGCTGCCAAAGCAGGTTTGGGCGATCCGGGCACGGCTCGAACTTGCCGGAAACCTGCGTGATCTCTCTCTTTTCAATGTCGCCATAGATAGCAATTTGCGCGGCTGCGATTTGGTCAAACTTACAGGGACTGATCTAGTGAAGGATGATCGCGTCCAGGAGCGCGTTTCGGTGATCCAAAGCAAGACTAAGCGACCTGTGCGGTTCGAACTGACCGAAAATACCAGAGAAACTGTTCTGGCCTGGGGCAAGTCGCCCGGGATGTTTGCATGCCCGTTCATGTTCCCAAGCCGCTTCCATGATCGGCTTCACATCTCGACACGCCGGTACGGTCGGCTGGTCCGCGACTGGGTAACAGCCATTGGGTTGGAACCAAGCGCCTACGGCACGCATTCGCTCCGCCGTACGAAGGCAGCGGAAATTTACCGGAAGACTGGCAATCTCCGCGCAGTCCAACTTCTGCCTGGTCACAGCAAGGTCGACAGCGCGGTGCGCTATCTGGGTGTTGAACTTGAAGATGCTTTGAGCATCGCTGCGCGTATCGGCAGATGACCTGCCTTGGCGAACGATGCAGCCGTTCGCCATTCCGAAGCAGAGGTCCAGCCTAAACGCAGCTTTGGCCGGTAGCGAGCCCATTCTGGGAAATGCTGCGACCTTCCTGAACGACTGCTATTGCTGCTTGGGTTTGCCGCATCTGAAAAGCATACTTGACGGTATGATTTTGTTGACTGGCGATCCGAATCTTCATAATCACACTTGTGAGTATGATTTTTGGACGCCCGCACATCGACGGCCTGTCCTGCAAAACGAAGGGTATGGCAATGTCTGAAACAACAAGCATCCAACCAAGCCGGAACGTGCGTCTCAAAGGCATTGGGATCGCGCTCATTGGGGCAGCGCTGATGAGCCTGGATCCGGTTTTCATCCGGTTTTCCGGCGTGGAAGAGCTTGAAACCTCGTTTCTCTTCGGCCTCTTCACCGCGATCTCAATGGCTGCCGTCATTCAGCTGAACGACAAGCGAGGTGTTATTAAGGTATTGCGAGAAAGCGGGTGGCCCTTGCTGGCAGCAGGGCTCTTGATGCTGGGAAGCGCCAGCGGGCTGGTATTCGCGATTAAGAACACCTCTGTCGCAAACACGTTCCTGATCTTCAGCACGACACCAGCGATTGCAGCGGTGTTCAGCTGGATATTCCTGCGTGAAAAAGTGTCCGGACAAACATTGTTCGCCATTGCCGGCGTGTTTGCCGGCATTGCAGTTGTGGTGTCTGGCTCGACCGGCACCAGCAACTGGTTCGGCGACATGCTGGCTGTGTTTGCGGTCTCGTGCCTTGCCCTGATGATGACACTCTTGCGCAAATTTCCCGACGTGAGCCGCATGGGGGCAGTGGGTGTTGGAGGCTTCCTGCTGGCAGTGGCAATGTTCTTCTTCACCGAGCCATCGGCCTTCAGCTTGAACACATGGCTGATCATGGGCGCGATGGGCCTGCTTACCGCTCCGTTTGGCCGGGTTCTGTCGATGGTCGCAACCCGCTATGCCACTGCGACCGAAGTGTCGATGACCCTGATGCTGGAAACTGTCTTGGCTCCGATCTGGGCATTCCTTTTCTTCACTGAGGTGCCGGGTGCCAACAGCCTGGCCGGTGGTGCCATCATCCTGGTCACGATCATCGCCTACACACTGCATCTAACCAGAGAGGAAGGCTGAAGCTGGCAGGCTTCAGCTCTCTCCGCCTGCACCCGCCTTTTCTGACAAGGAGCTTTAGATGGATATTAAACGGATCTCATCCGAGGTCAGTGTGAGCCCGCAGATTTCAGTGAATGATCTGGCGGCAGTAAAGGCCGCGGGGTTCAAGGGGATCATCTGCAATCGGCCCGATGGTGAGAGCGCGGATCAGCCCAGGTTTGCTGACCTTGAAAAAGCTGCAAGCAAAATTGGATTGAAATTGCGTTATGTGCCAGTTCAGCCCGGCGCGGTTTCAAATAGCGATGCGGTGGCATTCGTCAAAGCGCTGAGTGATCTCGGAAGCCCGGTCTTGGCCTTCTGCGGTTCGGGTAAGCGATCTGCATCGTTGTGCGCCCTGCTGCAGGAACAGCAAGCGCTGAATGATCTTCCTGACCAAATCCTGAACTAAGAGGCCGCCATGATCAAATTTGAAGTCGTGGGTTATGACTTTTGCCCTTTCATCCAGCCCGCGATTATTACCTTGAAGGAAAAGGGGGCCGCATTCACCGTGACCTACATCGAGCCCGGCGAAATGCCGGGCTGGGTGCGCCAGGTCTCGCCAGAAGGCATGACGCCGTTTCTGTTGGCGGATGGCAAGGTTCTCTTTGAATCCGCTGCCATAAATGAATTCGTCAACGAGGCAACCAGCGGCGATCTGCATCCCCGAGATGCCTTCCTGAAAGCGCAAAACCGTATGTGGATCAGCCGCAGCTATGGTCTGCTGGATCATATCTACGAGCTGAAAACCACGGACAACCAGGATATATTCCACGCTGAGAGAATGAAGCTGAGAACGAAGCTTCGTGCCCTTGATGAAACAATTGGCGAGAACACATTTTTCAATGGCGCAGATTTTAGCTTGATTGATGGGGCCTTTGCACCTGTGTTCAGGTCCATCGCCTTGCTTGATGGCCAGTTCGCTGCGGGTATTCTTGACGCTTTGCCGAATGTCGCAAGGTGGTCAATGAATATCCTTGACAGACCATCGGTGCGAACCTCTGTCGTAGAGAGCTTTGACACAAGGTCGGCTGAAAAAATCGTGCGCAGCCATGCTATTGCAGCCCGTTTGCATTCAAGCTCGGCGGCTTGATCAGCCGTTTTTTAGATCGGCCAGCAGCACCCGTGTTGCGGCCTCAGCAAGCTGGACGATTTCTTGTTCGTCCGGTCGGCCTCTTCCGAAGAGAACGTCATCCCGGAACGCGAAGAGCATCGATGTAAAAAGAAGCACAGTCTCATCTGGATCGGCAACGGATAGCCGTTCCTTCAGAAATTGTGACAAAGCCGCACTCGTCTCATCCGGCGCCACGGCAAAAAAGCTCTCTATGATCTCAGGCGACTTGGCGCTTTCGGCGACCAGCAATCTGAAAATGCGCAAGGGCTCATCTGCAATGTACCAGCGGATAAATCCCTGGGCGAAGCCCACCAACGCTGCCCGGGTGTCAGGATCTGTCAAGTGACGCGCGAAGTCAGCATTGCTTGATTGCCCCACAAACCTGACAGTAGCTTCGAACAGCTCGATCTTGGACGGGAAATAGCGATAGACAGTTTGTTTCGTAACGGCCGCGAGTGACGCAATCCTGTCCATGTTTGCGGCTTCGTAGCCTGCTGAGAGAAATTCTTCCCGCGCTGCGTTCAAGATTGAGAGGCGCTTCGCTTCTCTTTTTTCTTCCATTCTGCCCATAGTGCTAGAGCCAGCCTCCAAATTTTCATCCTCATTAGTATGAAAATACTGACTTCAGCTCAAGCGCAAGAAAATCAAACTCAAGAGCATGATTATGGAGGCGGGCTAATGGTTGAACTCAACCAGATCGGCTGTATCAAAACGCCACACAAGCGACTTGAAGATTGTCCAAACAATACCCAGGCGGATGGGCCTGAATGTGAGGTCATCTTGGACGAAGCGTTTGCACCCGGCCTGAACGGTCTGCGAGTGGGCCAATCGGTTCTTTTGCTGTATTGGTTCGAGAGTGTTGGCAGAACTCTGGTCACGCAAGCGCGCGGACCGCGTGCTGACGGAAGAGAGGTTGGCACATTGGCCCTTTGTTCACCGCATCGGCCAAACCCACTAGCGGCCTTAATGTATGGCTGTTGATGCCAGCCTGATCGAGGCCGATGCCAGCAAGCAAAACTCCGCACCCAAGGAAGATTGGGATCACAGCACCATTGATCCGGACAATGCGCCTCGTGCCGTGAAGGAATGCCTTGAGGTGCTGGACGAGGCGGCCTTTGGTGCAGCAACACCTGTTCAGCCCAAGTTCACATCGCATTCCGATCCGGCCAGTCAATGGACTGCGGCGTAAAGGCCCTGCATTTCCCTGTTATCGGCAAGGCTGGCCGCAGGGATGGCGCCTGGACCCGCACTGATTTTGAATGGGACGCCGAGAGCAACCGGTACATCTGCCCCGAAAGCCACGCTCTGAAGCAGTTACGCCGGAACTACTCCGGCCCGAACCGGGGACCGGCTGGCAAGGGTGCGCCAAATACCGCAGTCTCAAGAACACCTGCCAGGCCTGTCCCTCAAAGCAGTTCTGCTGCCCGAACATGGACTTCCGGCCGATCACCCGCGAGGATCATGAAGACGCCCGCCAGGTTGCCCGCGATATCCACCGCCCGGCAGTGCATGTTTACATGCACGAGAGGGGCAAAGACCCGCCAATACGGCATCTCGATGAAGCTGAGAAAGAAGCTCGAGATGCTCTGCGCCCACCTCAAACGCATTTCCGGCCTGGGCCGTCTGCGATTGCGAGGCCCATGCGGCGCAAACGGCGAATTCCTCCTCGCCGCCGCCGCCCGGAACCTCCGCAAACTGGCCAAAATCTTTCCCGCACCGCAGCAAACACGCAAAGCCTGATCGGAAAGGCGCTCGCGCCGTGTTCAGCATCACATTTTCTGCGTTGGCAACACGTTGTTTTTCCGCAGAAACGGCTCAGAGCCGCCGGGCGGTGCAGACGAAATGGGTGAGGGAAAAGAAGAAACGGCCCTCGGCTGCCAGTTCCTCCTGCTCCTGCGCCCAGGCGGCGGCGTCGTCGGCGTCGGTGGCCTCTGTCTGAACGGCATAGGCGCGGATCAGGCGGATCATCATGGCCGCCATGCCGTCCGGGCGCAGGCTGGTGTCGCAGATGGTGAGCGGCTGCAGCACCCCGGGGGCAAAACCGCAGCCGCGCAACTCCTCTGGCAGGCAGGCGGGCAAGGCGCGTTCGGCCATATGGGCGTCCCAGATCGCCAGAAACCGCTGCATCCGCGCGGCATTGTCGCTGTGCCAGGCCAGCGTGTCCCAGTGGATGTCGCCGATCACCAGGCGGCCGCCGGGTTTCAGCACCTGGTGCAGGGCGCGCAGCACGGGGCGGCGGCTGGTGATATATTCGAACACTTGCACCGACACGGCCTTGTCGAAGCTGTCTGGCTCAAACGGCAGGCTGGCGGCATCGCTTTCAGTCAGGGTGGTGTTGGCGCGCCCGTCCAGCCGCTGGCGGGCGGCGGCCAGCATGTCGGGGCTGGCGTCCAGCCCGGTCACATGGCCCGCGGGGCCGACGGTGCGGGCAAGCTCCAGCGTCAACAGCCCGTTGCCGCAGCCCAGGTCCAGGATGCGGTCGCCAGGCTGAGGGGCCAACGCGTCGAAATTGGCCCGCCGCCGCCGGGAAATGTCGGCGCCCTGATAGGCGTCTTCCAGAACGCGGGTGGTGTCCTCGTCGAATTGCAGCATGGTCTTCCTCCCCCCTCTGACCCCCTCTGACAGGCTGATCAGTAGCCCGGAATGGCTCGGTTTCCAGCCGCGGGGCAGCGCGGGGCGGCAAAAATCCCCCCTCGCACGGAGGCGGAAAACCGCCTATAACCGCGCAGAGATGCGAATTCTTGGAGACATTGGATGACCGGCGAGCTTTCCCCCATCGACAAGGCGAAATTCGTCGCGGCCAAACGGGCGGCGGAGATGGTCGAGGACGGCATGCGGGTGGGGCTGGGGACCGGTTCCACCGCCGCCTGGCTGGTGCGCTGCCTGGGTGAGCGGGTGCGCGGGGAGGGGCTGCGGATCACCGCGGTGCCGACCTCCAGCCGCACCGCCGCGCTGGCGCGGGATGTGGGTGTCCATGTGGTGCCGCTGGATGAGGCCAAATGGCTGGACATGACCATTGACGGCGCCGATGAGTTCGACCCGGACCTCAATCTGATCAAGGGCGGCGGCGGCGCCCATCTGCAGGAGAAGATCGTCGCCACTGCCTCGGACCAGATGGTGGTGATTGCGGATGCCAGCAAATCGGTCGAAACCCTGGGTGCCTTCCCGCTGCCGGTGGAGGTGCTGCCGTTCGGCTGGCAAAGCAGCCAGGCACTGCTGGAAGAAACCCTGGTGTCGATGGATGTGATGGGCCGCAGCACCACGCTGCGGATGAATGGCGATGCGCCCTTTGTGACCGACGAGGGGAATTACATCCTGGACCTGCATTTGAAGCGGATCGGCAACGCGCGGCAGCTGGCGCTGGTCCTGAACCAGATCCCCGGGGTGATTGAGAACGGGTTGTTTATCGACATCTGCGACACCGTGGTGATCGGCTACGGCGACGGCCGGGTCGAGGTGCGCGATATCAACGAGGGCACCGTCGAGAAGGATAAGCTGGATTTTGTCGAGAGCGACAATCTGTTCACCGATCTGATGGACTGAAATTCCGCCTGGCTCTGCGCGCGGGGCTGTGTGGGAGGAAAGCGCGGGCAGCCGAATTCCTGCGAGGAATTCGGCCCGGTTTCCGGAGCGGAAACCGGGGGCTGGCGGGTGGCTGTTGAAACCTGTCCCGAAATCCTCGCAGGATTTCGGGACGGAATTCGCGCCGAATTCCGTTTCCGCCGCCGGCGGCGGGCCTGGCCGGGCGAAATGCCGGGTTTCCGCCTCACAACCCAGTGCAAATTCACTGCAAAAGGTTGAATGCGGCGCGGGAACGCCCACTTGGGCATATGGCGTTTGGTGGTCCGTTATGGGATACACTTGATCAAGAAATGCAAAGGGCGGAACTACATGAGCTTTGATTACGATCTGTTTGTCATCGGCGGCGGCTCCGGCGGGGTGCGCGCAGCACGCGTTGCGGCGCAAGAGGGCGTCAAGGTGGCGCTGGCCGAGGAAGACCGCTATGGCGGCACCTGCGTGATCCGCGGCTGCGTGCCGAAGAAGCTGATGGTTTTTGCCTCCGAATATTCGGGCATGGTTGAAGACGCCCAGGCCTATGGCTGGGACATCCAGCCCGGTGCCTTCAGCTGGGACGCCTTCAAGGGCAAGCTGCACGCAGAGCTGGACCGGCTGGAAGGCATTTACCGCAACATTCTGAAGAACAACGGCGTTGAGAGCTTTGACCAGCGCGCCAGGCTGGCCGATGCCCACACGGTGGAACTGGCCGACGGCACCCGCAAGACCGCCAAGCATATCCTGATTGCCACCGGCGGCTGGCCGACAGTGCCGGAGTTCCCCGGCTCGGAGCTGGCGATCACCTCGAACAAGATTTTCCACCTGGACGAACTGCCGGAATCGATCCTGATTGTCGGCGGCGGCTATATCGCCTCGGAATTTGCGGGTATCATGAACGGGCTGGGCGTGAAGACCACCCAGTTCTACCGCGGCCCGCAGATCCTGCGCGGCTTTGACGAGGAAGCCCGCGGCGTGGTGGCGGAAGGCATGGTGGAGGCTGGCGTGGACCTGCGGGTGAACACCAATGTCACCGAAATGCGCCAGGAGGGCAGCAAGATCCGGGTGACAGACACCCATGGCAATACCCATCTGTTCGACAAGGTGATGTATGCCACGGGCAGGGCGCCGAATGCGGATAACCTGGGGCTGGAAGAGATCGGGATCGAGCGCGGCAAGGGCGGCGCCATCGTGGTCGATGCCTACAGCCAGACGGCCGTTCCTTCGGTCTTTGCGGTGGGCGATGTGACCGACCGGGTGAACCTGACGCCGGTGGCGATCCGCGAGGGCATGGCCTTTGTCGAGACCGTGTTCAAAGGCAACCCCACCAGCCCCGACCATGACCTGATCCCGACTGCGATCTTCACCCAGCCCGAAATGGGCACCGTGGGCCTTAGCGAAGAAGAGGCGGCGGCGCAGGAGGCGGTCGAGATCTACTCCACTTCCTTCAAGCCGATGCAGCAGGCCTTTGCGGGCCGGGCGCAGAAAGTGCTGATGAAGCTGGTGGTTTCCAAGGCAACCCGCAAGGTGCTGGGCTGCCATATCGTCGCACCTGGTGCGGGCGAGATGATCCAGCTGGCCGGTATTGCCGTAAAAATGGGTGCAACCAAAGAAGATTTCGACCGGACTGTTGCAGTGCATCCGACAATGTCGGAAGAGTTGGTAACCCTGAAGACTCCGGTGCGTTCGACCTGATCGGGCGTTCCGGCAAGAACCAGAACTCATGCCGCCCATTGTCATGCATCATGGGCGGCAGCAAACGGATAGGAGACAAATGGCGGGCAATAGCGGTGGCCCCTGGGGGGGCGGCGGCTCTTCCGGCGGCGGAGGAGGCAACCGGGGCAACAACGGCGGAGGCGGCGGCGGCCGCAAGCCGGAGGAACCTCAGATCCCCGAGATTGATGAACTGGTGAAGAAAGGCCAGGAGCAGCTGCGCGTGCTGATGGGCGGGCGCGGCGGCTCTGGCGGCGGCCGCGGCGGACGCGGCGGCCCGGGCGGCGGTGCGCCGCTGTTCACCAAGGGCACCCTGGGGCTGGCAGTGATTGCCGGCGCGGTGCTGTGGGGTATGGCCAGCGTGTACACCGTCAAGCCGGAAGAACAGTCAGTTGAGCTGTTCCTGGGCGAATACTCCTCGACCGGGCAGCCGGGCCTGAACTTTGCGCCCTGGCCGCTGGTCACCAAGGAGGTGATCCCGGTGCGGGTGGAGCAGACCGAGAACATCGGCTCCGGTGCGCGCGGTTCGGATGCCGGGCTGATGCTGACCGGGGATGAGAACATCATCGACGTGGATTTCCAGGTGGTGTGGAACATTTCCGATCCGGCGCGGTTCCTGTTCAACCTGCGCGACCCGCGTTCGACCATCAACGCGGTGTCGGAATCGGCGATGCGCGAGATCATCGCCCAGTCCGAGCTGGCACCGATCCTGAACCGCGACCGCGGCGCCATCACCGCCCGCCTGGAAGAGCTGATCCAGTCGACGCTGGACAGCTATGACAGCGGCGTGAACATCATCCGGGTGAACTTTGACGGCGCCGACCCGCCGGAGCCGGTGAAGGACGCCTTCCGCGAAGTGCAGTCCGCAGGCCAGGAACGCGACCGGCTGGAAAAGCAGGCTGACGCCTATGCCAACCGCAAGCTGGCAGGCGCCCGCGGCCAGGCCGCGCAGACGCTGGAAGAGGCGGAGGCCTACCGCGCCCAGGTCGTGAACGAGGCCCAGGGTGAGGCGAGCCGCTTTACCGCGGTTCTGGAGGAATACCAGAAAGCGCCGGAAGTGACCCGCAAGCGCCTGTACCTGGAAACCATGGAAGAGGTTCTGGGCCGGGTCGACAAGATCATCCTGGATGAGAACGCAGGCGGTGAAGGCCAGGGCGTTGTGCCTTATCTGCCGCTGAATGAGCTGCGCAAGCCGCAGGGGGGCAACTGATGCGGAAATCTACTCTTCTTCTGCCTGTTCTGGTGGTTGCGGCCATCGCGGTGCTGTCCTCGATCTTTATCGTGGACGAGCGTGAAAAGGCGCTGGTGCTGCGCTTTGGCCGGGTGGTTGACGTCAAGGAGACCCCGGGCCTGGCGTTCAAGCTGCCGGTTATCGACAATGTGGTGCGCTATGACGACCGTATCCTGAGCCTGGAAGTGGGCCCGCTGGAGGTCACGCCGCTGGATGACCGCCGCCTGATCGTGGATGCGTTCTCGCGTTACCGGATTGCTGATGTGGAAACCTTCCGCCAAGCGGTTGGCGGCGGCGGCATCGGCGGTGCCGAGCTGCGTCTGGACAAGATCATGCGGGCGCAGACCCGCGAGGTGCTGGGTTCCGTCAGCTCCAACGATATCCTGTCGTCGGACCGTTTCGCGCTGATGCTGCGGATCCGCAATGGGGCGATCGCCCAGGCCCGCCAGCTGGGCCTGGAGGTGATCGACGTGCGGCTGAAGCGCACCGACCTGCCGCAGGCCAACCTGGAAGCCACCTTTGCCCGGATGCGCGCCGAGCGTGAGCGGGAAGCGGCGGATGAGATCGCCCGCGGTGAAGAGGCGGCGCAGCGTGTGCGCGCGCAGGCCGACCGGACCGAGGTGGAGCTGGTCTCTGAGGCGGAACGCGAAGCCGAGGTGATCCGCGGTGAAGCGGACGCAGAGCGCAACGGGATCTTTGCTACGGCCTATGGCGCGGATCCGGAGTTCTTTGAATTCTACCGCTCGCTGAACGCCTATGCGAATTCGCTCTTGGCCGGAAACTCCTCGCTGGTGCTGTCGCCGGACAATGAGTTCTTCAACTACCTGAAGTCCTCGGGCGGCAAGACGGCGACGCGGTAATGGGGTTTATCCTCCTGGCCCTTGGGCTGGTGCTGATTGCAGAGGGGCTGGTGTACGCACTGGCCCCTTCGCTTGTGGAGCGGCTCTTGGAAATGCTGCGCGCCCTGAGCGAGGAGCAGCGCCGCAATGCCGGGCTGGCGGCGTTGGCACTGGGGCTGATGCTGGTCTGGCTGGCGTTCCGGCTGGGGGTCTGACGGGCCCGTCCCGCCTGTCCTTGAAACAAGAAACAGCGCGGGCTGGCAGCAGCCCGCGCTGTTTTCGGTTTTGCGATGCCAGGGCAGGGAATAGCCCTGAGCCGCCTTCAGGCGGCGGAGGCCAGCCCGGGTTTGCCGCTGTCCTGCGCCTGCCGGCTGCCGTCTTGCCAGCCGCCGGTCTCTTCAATGGTGAAGCCGCCGACTGCATTGACCAGATTGCCGGCCTCGCGGCGCAGCAGCTGGCCTGCGGCTGCCGTTTCTTCCAGCATGGCGGCGTTTTGCTGGGCGTTGCGGTCCAGCGCGGTCACCGCTGCGTTCACTTCGCTGAGGCTGCCGGCCTGATCGGTGGCGGCCTCTGAAATCTCGCGCACTTTGCCGACGATCTGGTCGACCACCTGCTGAATGACCGCCAGCGCCTCGCCGGTCTGTTCCACCAAACCGACCCCGGTGTCGACCTCGCGGCCGCTGTTCTTGATCAGCTCGTTGATCTCCCCGGCGGCGCCGGCCGAGCGCTGGGCGAGGTTGCGCACCTCCGAGGCGACCACGGCAAAGCCGCGCCCGGCCTCGCCTGCGCGGGCGGCCTCAACCCCGGCATTGAGAGCCAGGAGGTTGGTCTGGAAGGCGATGTCCTCAATCAGGTCAGTGATCTTGGCAATTGCCTGCGAAGAGTCTGCAACCCGGCGGATCGCGTCGATCGATTCGCTGGCCAGCTCATGGGCCGCCCGCGCCTGGTTTTGCGCATCGCTCACATGGCCGTCGGCCTGTTTGGCATTTTCGGCAGTGCTGAGCACTGCTGCGTTCAGGGTGTCGAGCGACGCGGCCGTCTCTTCCAGCGAGGCGGCGGAATGCTCGCCCCGGCGCGAGGCGTCTTCGGCGGCGCCGGCGATTTCATCCGAGGTGCTGAGAACGGCGCCGCTGCTGCTGGTCAGCTGGCGGACAATGCCGGTGAGGTTTGCGTTCAGAGTGTCGATGGTATCGGAAATTTCCTTGAACACCCCCTGGTGGCCGTTTGGCATGCGGTGGGTCAGATTGCCCTGAGACAGGGCGCTGAGCGCCTTCATGACATCGCCGACACCGTGTTCCGCAGCCTCGCCGATCTGGTTCACGCCGCGGGCAAGGCCGGCAAAGCCGCCGTCGCTGCCGCCGGTGCCGATCCGCTTGGAGAAATCGCCGGCGCCGCAGGCGGTGATCACCTCTGCAATGTCGGCCATCAGCCGGTCGCGCTGCTGCAGATCCTTGCGGAACACCTCCAGCGCGCTGGAGATCGAGGCAACCTCTGTGATGCGGGAGCGCGGCAGATCGTTGCTGTAGTCGCCCGCCATCATCCCCTGGAGAGCACTGTTGGCGCGCGCCAGCGGGCGGGATATGCCCAGGCCGAGCCGGAGGGCGACCAGGATGAACAGAACCAGCCCGCCAAGACCTGCAGCAAGGGCGGTTTGCCGGGCGGCCTGCTCTGCCTGGATGGCTTCGGCGCGGATGCCGTCCTGCAGCGCGCGGGCGCGGCTGCGCAGTTCTGCCAGGATGGGTTCCGCTTCGGCGAAGCGGGCGGACAGTTCCTTGCGCAGCTGCTTTTCAGCCAGGGATTCGGCTACGAAATCCTGAAACGCGCCCTGGTAGGCCGCCAGCAGGGCCTGGATCTCCGACTGCTGGGCCTGAGTGGCATAAGAGCTGGCGGGAAACTCAAGAAACTCCGCCACGCGGGCATTCAGGCGGTCGAGATACTTGGGGGCGCCGCGCAGCAGGAAGTCCTTTTCGTGACGCCGCATCATCAGCATTTTGACCTGCATTTCCGGGCGGTTGATCTCCTTCAGCCTGGTTTCGACTTCATGCACCGCGGCGCGGAGGCTGCCCTGCAGGCCTGATTTCTCATCCAGGCCCAGGCGGCGGTGGCTGTCCGCCAGCTGCAGGAAGGCGGTGCCATAAGCGTCAACCGCTGTTGTCAGGGCCGTGAAACCGGTTGCCTGTTCCGCGATGCCGGGAATGGCGGCCCCCAGGCTGCGGGCTGTTTCAATGTCAGAACGCAGACGCCCCATCACCTGCGCATGGCGTTCGGCGCTTTCCTCATTGCGGCGCAGCAGGAAGTCTTTTTCAGCCCGCCGGGCGGAGAGAAAGGCGATTTCCAGGCTGTCGAGGGTCGCGGCAAGGGAGCTGATCCTGTCCAGTTCCGCCTGTTTGCCGCTTTTGACGGTATCGGAGTAGCGGGCAATGCCGAACTGAGCGGCCATGGCCGCCGCGGCGAGGAGGACAATCGTGAGAATCGCTGTCTTGATGGAGGTTTTCAGCATCTTCAGGTCACCGGGCAATTAACAAATACAGATGGCTGCTGCTTACCAGAAGGGTCCTAAGAAAGGGTGCATCTGCAGAAAGCGGACAAGAAACGGGCAGCAGTCCGGACCCGGCCGGATCTGCCTGCGGTACCTGTTGCAGGACGTCCGGGCAGGCTCTGCGGGGCGGTTTGCGCGCCTGAAGGCGGCCTGCTGCCGGTCACGCTGTATTGAATGCCTGCAACATCGGTTGCGCGCCCGGCGGAAGTTCCTACATTGGAGGCATAAGACTCCGCCCGGGCCCTGCGGTATTGGCGCAAAGGCGGGCAGAGGAGAAGAATTAGAAGTGACAAGGAGTAGACCCGTGCAGCCACAGGCAATTGCAATTTCCCGCCGGGCAAGCGGCAGCGGCGCGGCACTGCGCTGGATCTGGCTTGCGGTGCTGAGCATGGCGGTCCTGCTGATGCAGGCGGCGACCGCCCAGGCCCGGCCTGAGAGCCTGGCGCCGCTGGCCGAGACGGTCAGCCCGTCGGTGGTCAATATCACCACCACCACGGTGGTCGAGGGGCGCACCGGCCCCCAGGGCATTGTGCCTGAAGGCTCGCCGTTTGAGGATTTTTTCCGCGAGTTCCAGGACCGCAATGGCAATGGCAACCGGCCGCGCCGGTCGTCGGCGCTGGGCTCGGGTTTTGTGATTTCCGAGGATGGCTATATCGTCACCAACAACCATGTGATCGAAGGCGCCGATGAGATCGAGATCGAGTTCTTTCCCGGCGACGGCCAGCCCAAGGAGCTGCTGCCGGCCAAAGTGATCGGCACCGATCCCAACACCGATATCGCATTGCTGAAGGTCGAGGCGCCGGCGCCGCTGAAATTCGTCAAGTTCGGCGACAGCGACACCGCCCGCGTCGGCGACTGGGTGGTGGCCATGGGCAACCCGCTGGGGCAGGGGTTTTCGGTGTCGGCTGGTATCGTTTCGGCGCGCAACCGCGAACTGTCGGGGTCATATGACGACTACATCCAGACCGATGCGGCGATCAACCGGGGCAACTCGGGCGGGCCGCTGTTCAACATGGATGGCGACGTGGTTGGCGTGAACACCGCGATCCTGTCGCCCAATGGCGGCTCCATTGGTATCGGGTTCTCGATGGCCTCTAACGTGGTGGTCAAGGTGGTCGAGCAGCTGAAGGAATTCGGTGAGACCCGCCGCGGCTGGCTGGGTGTGAAGATCCAGGATGTGGACAGCGACCTGGCTGAGGCGATCGGCCTGGAGAAAGCGCGCGGCGCGCTGGTCACCGATGTTCCGGAGGGGCCTGCCAAGGCGGGCGGGGTGCTGGCCGGCGATGTGATCGTCAGCTTCGACGGCGTGGACGTGAAGGACACCCGCGGCCTGGTGCGCCAGGTCGGCAACGCGGAAGTCGGCAAGACTGTGCGGCTGGTGGTTTACCGCGAGGGCAAGACGGAAACCCTGCGGGTGACCCTGGGCCGCCGCGAGGATGCCGAGCGCGTGGCCTCTGGCCCGGACAGCAATGGCGGCTCGCCGGATGTGTCCGAGAAGGAGCTGCTGGGACTGTCGGTTGGGGTGCTGACCGAGCAGATGCGCGGTGAGCTGAACCTGGACAGCAGCATCGACGGGCTGGCGATCCTGTCGGTGGATGAGACCTCCGAGGCCTGGGAAAAGGGCCTGCGGGCGGGTGATGTGATCACCGAGGCGGGTCAGCAGAAAGTGGCCTCTATCGGTGAGCTGGAAGCGCGTGTGGAAGAGGCCCGGGAAGCGGGCCGCAAGTCGCTGCTTCTGCTGGTGCGCCGCGGCGGCGAGCCGCGCTTTGTGGCGCTGAACCTGTCCGAGTGATCCGGCGCGCAGAGAGAGCCTGAAATCATGGCGAAGGCCGGGCGGGTGCCCGGCCTTTTTCCGTTCTGCGGCACAAGACTTTTGGAAAAGTCTTGGCAAAAGTTTTCGAAAACTTTTGGCCGTTTCCCGGGCCGGAATTCGCGTAGAATTCCGTTGCCCTGCGGGATAGCCGGTACGCAAAAGGGGAAGAGCCATGTGCTGGCGGGCACATGGCTCTTGTTGGACAGGCAGCCATTGGGATGGAACGGATAATGGCTGTCTATGCAGGTGTTATGGCGCAGTGCGGGCGCCAGTTCTGTGACCGGGATTACAGAGCACGGATTTCGCTGCAGAATTTTCTGCCGCCGGGATTAGATTGAATCCGGTTCCGCCAGCACCGCCAGTTCGCCCCGGTCGAGGATCTGCACGCCGCCGCGGCTGATGCCGACCAGCCCGCTGCGTTTCCAGGCGGACAGTGTCTTGGAGACCGCTTCGCGGGTGGCGCCGACAAACTCCGCCAGCTCTGCCTGGGACAGGGCGATGCGGCCGTCGCGGCCTTCGGGGGCGAGATACAGGAGCTTGCGGGCCAGGCGCACCGGCATCGGCAGGAAGACCTGCTCATTCAGCTGGGTGTTCATCCAGCGCATCCGCTGGCCGGCCAGCCGCAGCAGGTCGGCAGCAAGGTCGGGGTGGCGGCGGATCTGCTCCAGCACGTCGCCGCTGCGCAGGCGCAGCACCCGGCTGGGTTCGGCGGCGATGGCGGTGGCGGTGCGCTCGCCCGGATCAAAAAGGGTGATCTCGCCGAAGACCGCGCCGGGGCGCATCATGTCGAGCGACAGCTTGCGCCCGGAAGCGGAGAGCACCGAAAACTCCAGCGCGCCCTCGGCAATGGCATAGAGCGCATCGCCCGCATCGCCCTGTTCGAACAGCACTTCGCCCTGGCGCAGGCGCACTTCCGTTGCCTGGCTTTCCAGCATCCGGCGCAGCGGGCCGGAGGCGCCGGAGAGAAAGCCGGTGTCGGGCAGGCGGGTTGTCAGCATGGCCAAGTCTCTTTGTGTTGCGGGCCCGGTCCGGCGGACCTTAGCAGAGGCCGGGGCACCGGGGAACCATGCAACTGAACCGGATGGTTCAGCCAGTCACGGCCACCAGGCCCAGCTTGCGGGCGGAGGTGAGCGACAGCGTTCCGCTGTCCAGCCCCAGGGGGGCCTGGTAGCGTTGCACTGCCTTGCGGGTGGCGGCATCCATTTGCCCGTGGACCGGGCCGCGATAGAGGCCGCGGGCAGCCAGGGCGCGCTGGATGGTGCGGATGAAGTCCGGGGTCATCATGGCGGGGCAGGGGATTTCGAACCAGCGTTCCTGCCGCGGCTGCACGATCTGCTGGCGGGTTTCGGTGCGGAACACCGCAGGGCGGGTGATGCGGCCGCTGCCGTCGGTTTCCGCCGGCCGGTCCAGCACCTGGCTGGTGACGGTTTCGATCACCGCGGGCGAGGTCTGTTTGCTCCAGCAGGTATCGGGCGGCGCGCCAGGCGGGGCATAGCGGCCTGCGGCGGCGGCGCTGCTGCCGGGCGGCGGCGCAACGCAGGCGGGCAGCGCAATCAGGGCTGCCAGCAGCAGGGCGGGCGCCAGGCGCCGGCTGGGGATCAGGTTTGATGGCATCATGCCCGGGTGCCTCTTGCCGGCGCCCTTGTCTGTTCCCCTGACGGGGCCGGGCGCTGGTGCTTTTGGAGCAGCCTAGCCGAGTTCCGGGCCTGGCGCAAAGGCCGGATCGTCCCGGCGGCCCTGTTCCGCCAGCAGGAGGTCGAGCATCGGCGAAATATCCTCCACCGTTTCGGCGATCACATGGGTCACGGAATGCGCCCGCTGCAGCCGGCCGGTGACGCGCAGCAGCCGCCCGGAGATCACCGCGCGGCGGAAGGCCTCGTAGATCTTGCGCCAGACGATCACGTTGACGATGCCGGTCTCATCCTCGAGCGTGACGAAGATCACGCCTTTGGCGGTGCCCGGGCGCTGGCGCAGGATCACCAGGCCCGCGACGGTGATGCGGGCGTCCTGAGGCGGCTCCTGCAGCCGGGCGGCAGGCAGGCAGTGGGGCGGGCGCGGCCAGGGGGACAGGCTGGTTTGCTGGCCGGTCCGCAAAGCGGCTGCGGCGGCTGCGGGGATGGCGGTGGCGGGGGCTGGCATGAGGAAAACGGCCCTGCGGTTGAGAATATTTGATCGTGAACAAATATAGAACATGTCGCGGGAAAGTCCAGCAGCGGCAGGGCGGCGTCGCAATTGGGGGTAGCGCCTGCGCAGGGGCTTGGCTACACAGTCGCCCAAGTACCGGAAAAGGGAAGAGAGCTGACAATGGCAAAGATCACTTATATCGAGCACAACGGCACCGAGCACGTGGTGGATGTGGCCAACGGGCTGACCGTGATGGAAGGCGCGCGCGACAACAACATTCCGGGCATCGAAGCCGATTGCGGCGGCGCCTGCGCCTGCTCGACCTGCCATGTCTATATCGCGCCGGACTGGGTCGAGAAGCTGCCCGCGAAGGATGATATGGAAGAGGACATGCTGGATTTCGCCTATGAGCCCGATCCGGCCCGCTCGCGCCTGACCTGCCAGATCAAGGTGAGCGACTCGCTGGACGGCCTGGTTGTGCATATGCCCGAGAAGCAGATCTGATGACTGCGGGGCCGGCGGCGCGGCGTCATCCGTTGCGCGCCCGGCCCGGTTCCGCCCGCCGCGTTTGGCGGGCGCTGTGTTTGGGGCTGGCCCTGGCCGGCCCCTCTGCGCTGGCAGCCGAGAGCAGGATCGTCTCGGCGCGCTACGGCGAGCCCACCAGCCGCTATGGCCATGCGGTGCTGGGTGATGATGTGGAATACGGCGCGCTGGAGCTGACGGTGGAGAAGACCGGCTCTGACGGCTGTCTGCCCGCCAAGGCTGTCTGCCAGACATCCGGGATTCTGATCCGG
Organism: Leisingera sp. ABD4_442; assembly: GCF_056160905.1. Taxonomy (NCBI): domain Bacteria; kingdom Pseudomonadati; phylum Pseudomonadota; class Alphaproteobacteria; order Rhodobacterales; family Roseobacteraceae; genus Leisingera; species Leisingera sp. ABD4_442. Next base: position 86,693 of record NZ_JBSWYB010000011.1, read on the forward strand.
CTGCCGCTGGATCATGTGTTCGAGGACATTGCGCCGCGGCTGGCGGATGTGGATGGCGATGGCAGGCCGGAGGTGCTGGCGGTCGAGACCGACATGGCACTGGGCGCGCAGCTGGCCGTCTATGATGCGGGCGGCGCAAAGATTGCCGAAACCCCGCATATCGGCACCCGCAACCGCTGGCTGGCGCCCATCGGCGCCGCGGATTTGGATGGCGACGGATATGCCGAGATCGCCTATGTCGACCGGCCGCATTTGGCCAAGACTTTGCGGATCTGGCGGTTCCGGGATGGCGCGCTGCACGAAGTGGCCAGAAAATCCGGGCTGACCAATCACCGCATCGGCGAGGATTTCATCACCTCCGGCATCCGCAGCTGCGGTGAGGGGGCGGAACTGGTGATGGTGAGCGGCGATTGGCGCCGGATTATGGCGGCGCGGCTGCAGGGTGATCAAATCACCACCCGGGATATGGGCGCCTTTGATCCGGCAACGGGCCTGGCGGCGGTACTGGCCTGCCGTTGAGCAGGCGTGCCGCGGTTGGGAGCAGGCGGGAGCCCTGCCCCCCCTGAGTGGCTGCAGGGCCTTTGAAATTTACCTAAAATCATTGCCTTAATAATGATCCTTGGGGCAGGGGCGCTTTAGCTTTGCTTAGCATTTCCGGTTTACCTTGATGCTGATGAGCAGAGCCGGGCGCAGGCCGTCCGGGCCGGTATTCAAGGAGTCTTGCGCGTGAGTTTCACACCATATGTGTTCGGCACCGGGATTGCCGGGTGGAATTTCCTGCAGCGGACCCGCGAGCAGCAGCAGGAGATTTACGAGAAATCCCCGGTGCTTGACCGGAATATCCAGAATTTCACCCAGAAGATCACCCAGGTGCAATCCGCCGATGAACTGCTGGATGATTTCAGCCTGCTGACAGTGACGCTGGGCGCATTTGGCCTGGATGAGGACATCAACAACCGCGCCTTCATTAAGAAGGTTCTGGAATCCGATCTGAGCGACTCGGCGTCCTTTGTGAACCGCCTGAATGACAGCAGATACATGGCGCTGGCCGAAACCTTCGGGTTCAACAGTCCGAATGGCCCCCAGATGCCCAGCAGGCGGGCCGAAAATCCCTATGCGGGCGTGAATTCGCCTGAAGACCTGCTGTCAAACCCTTCGCTGCTGCGGCAGGCTCTCGGCGATTTCGGGCTGAGCAAATACGAGGGCAATGAGTTCTTTCTGATGCGGGTGCTGGAGTCGGATCTGTCCGACCCGGAATCCTTTGCGAACAAGCTGGGCAAAACTGAGCTGATCGATTTTGCCAGCCAGTTCAGCTTTAACCAGCCGCCAGAGTATGAAAACAGCATTCAGGCTCTGGTAACGGAATTCAACCAGCACGATGGCGGGCCTGCCACGGCCGATGACCTGCTGGCGGACGCAGATTTGCTGCAGGCGGCGCTGGATACCTTTGGTGTGGACAGCACAAACCCGGTTTTTCTGAAGCGGGTTCTGGAGTCCGATCCGACGGATCCCAGTTCTTATGTGAACCAGCTGGACGACAAAAAATACCTGGCGATGTCCCGGGCCTTCGGATTTGGCTGGCCGGATATCAATGAGTTCACCAGCCCGGATCAGCTGCTGGAGCGGCCGGCGCTGCTGGAGGAAGCTCTGGATCAGTTCAACGTCAGCAACCGCGGGGAAGATTTCCTTCGGCAGGTTCTGGAGTCAGACCTGTCCGATCCGAACTCCTTTGTGAACCAGCCGGCAAACTTGGCCTACTACGATTTTGCGGACGCCTTCCAGAATGGCTGGCCCGAGCAGCCGGGCAAAATACAGGTGCTGTCCGACGAGATCACGGACAAGCTGGGGTCATTTGCCGACCCGCGCCAGGTGGTGTTTGATATCAGCCTGTTCGAAGCAACACTGGATGTGTTCAATCTGAATCACCGCAGGCTCGATTTCGACGTGGTGATCCGTGCGTTTGAATCCGATCTCTCCTCTGACATCTCCTATGCAAATCTTCATTACGAGGATAACTTGCGGTCTATGGCCCATGCATTCGGTTTCAATCAGGGCGTGAGCGAGCGGGAGTATCCGGAAGGTTTTGCCGAGGAAATTGCAGAGCTTTACACCACGCGCCAGTTTGAAATCGAAATCGGTCAGACGGATCAGAACATGCGCTTGGCTCTTGCTCTTGAGCGGGAGCTGCAGGACGTCGCCGATGAAGGCGGCAGCGAGGATGCCCATTGGTACAACATTATCGGGTCGCCGCCTTTGAAGTCGGTATTTGAAACTGCACTGGGTCTCCCTTCGAGCTTTGGCCAGCTGGATATTGACCGGCAAGTAGACGAAATGAAGGAGCGTGCCTTTGCGGCCTTTGGAACCAGCCATCCCGCGGATTTTCTGGAGCCCGGCAAGCTGGATGAATTCCGAAACAGGTTCCTGCTGCTGGCCGATCTGAACGGAACCGGGGCCAGCGGTGGAGTCAGTGATCCAATCCTGTCGCTGTTCTAGGGGCCGGACGCACTCATACTGTACTGCTGGCGCGCGAACCGCAAAAAAAAACAGGGGTTTTGAGCGCGCCGGGGCTGGCGCGGTCAATTCCAAGCGGCCAAGGCCGCTGCATTGCAGCGGTTCACGCGTTCGCAGGATTTGACTGATTTTGCCCCTGAACTGCGTTACAGGCCCTTGGAATAGAACCGCTATTCCTGCGGGGGCGTGCCTGGTCAGGCACAAAACCGGAGGAACCAGCGGTGCAGGGTTAATGGGTCCTGACCAAAGCAACTGTCTTGTTCAGCCGGTCTGGGCGGCCCAATTCCGGCGGGATTGCAGAGGGTTTAAGCGAGTGCTGGCTGCTTGCGGGCAGCGGCAAAATGCTGGCTATGTGCGGTTTTTCTGCCTTCTGACCGGGGGTCCAGGGCGGCTGCATTCAGCTGCCCGGGACGATGCAGAGAGCGTTGCTGGTGCGCTAGGAGGCGTGGTCAATGCCACAAGGCTCAGACGCATACACCGCGCTGTTACGGGACTCCGCCAAGGATGGCGGCGGGGGCGGAATACCAATGCGGGGATGCAAAAGACTCAGGATTGTCCCCGCGTCTTTGCCGAATGAATGGCTGAGGCTGATCCGCGCCTGGCTTCTCTATGGGAACTTGCAGCAGAACCCTTGCGCGCGGGGGAGGCCGAAACCGGCCTTTGCGCTGTGAATTCTGCCGCTCCGTTCCAGCCCGGGTGCGAACCTTTCGCCGGTTCCGCCTGCAGCCTTGGAGCAGCTGAACGGCAGTGGTATCCGCAGCCGGCTTGGCTGGGGGCAGGCAGTGCGATTGCGGCGGTTGAAACCTGTTGGCTGCAAGCGGGAAGCAGACCGCCGGGTTCGCCTGGCCGGAGCTGAATAGCTCCGGTGCCATAGCCATGGCTGGCGGTTAAATTGCGCGGAGGACGGTGGAGCTCATCTCAACCATGCGAATTTGCGGGCAAAGCTGCGCATTTGGAAGCCTGCTTGCCCTGCCGCGGCAGGGGCGCCGGGGTGTTCCCGTTGCGGTCCCGTCACGTCAGGGCACGGAGGTAGGGCCTGCTGCCCGGCAGGACCTGCCTGTTCAACTTCCCGAAAAGAACTCCTCCGGCCGGTGCTTTCACTTCGGCTGGGAAGGCGGTGCAGCGGTTGCTGCACATTTGCAATCCGGGGCGGTCCAACCGCTGCCGCCGGGCGCGGCTGCGCCCGGCCACGCCCAACTGCGAGGGGCAATCTGCGATTGGCCCGGAGCAGGCGGGAGGGCCTGCTGCACCGGTATTACTTCAGCGCGCGCCAGCCGATGTCGCGGCGGAAAAAGCCTTGCGGCCAGTCCACCCCGTCCACCATCGCATAGGCACGGTCGCGGGCCTCCTGCAGGGTGTTGCCGCGGGCGGTCACGTTCAGCACCCGGCCGCCAACTGCCAGCACCTTGCCGTCCTGCGCTTTGGTGCCTGCGTGGAACACCATATTGCTGCTGTCCTCGGGCAGCGCGTCCAGGCCGTTGATCTCGGAGAATTTCTCGTAAGAGCCGGGATAGCCCTCTGCCGCCATCACCACGGTGATCGCATGGTCATCCGCCCAGTTCACCTGCGCCTCGGCCAGGCGGCCCTCAGCCGCGGCGTGCATCAGGTCCAGCGCCTGGGCGCCCAGGCGCATCATCAGCACCTGGCACTCCGGGTCGCCGAAACGGACGTTGTATTCCACCAGCCGCGGCTGGCCGTCCTGGATCATCAGGCCGGCATAGAGCACGCCCTGGTAGGGCATGCCGCGCTCTGCCATCACCCGCATGGTGGGCTTCACGATCTCTTCCATCGCTTTTGCCTCGACCTCTGCCGACAAGACCGGCGCGGGGGAGTAGGCGCCCATGCCGCCGGTGTTGGGGCCGGTATCGCCTTCGCCGACGCGCTTGTGGTCCTGGGCGGAGCCGATCGCCAGCACGTCCTCGCCATCGACCAGCACAAACAGGGAGGCTTCCTCGCCTTCCATAAATTCCTCGATCACCACCTCGGCGCCGGCGCCGCCGAAGACGCCGCCGAACATATCGTCGATGGCCGCCATGGCCTCGTCCTCAGTCATTGCGATGATCACGCCTTTGCCAGCCGCCAGGCCGTCCGCCTTGATCACGGTGGGCACGCCGTGCTGGCGGACATGCGCCTTGGCGTCCTCAGCATCGGTGAAATGGCCGTAGCCTGCGGTGGGGGCATTTGCCGCGTCGCAGATTTCCTTGGTGAAGCTCTTGGAAGCTTCCAGCTTTGCCGCCGCTTCGGAGGGGCCGAACACCAGCAATCCTGCCTCGCGCAGCCGGTCGGCGACGCCTGCGGCCAGCGGCGCCTCGGGGCCGATGATCACGAAGTCGATGGCGTTTTCCTCGGCGAAGGCCACCACCGCGCCGCCGTCCTCGATGTCAAAGGCCGCGCAATCGGCAATCTGGGCGATGCCGGCATTGCCCGGCGCCACGATCAGACGATCGCATTTGGGGTTCTGCATCACTGCCCAGGCCAGTGCATGTTCACGCCCGCCGCTGCCGAGGATAAGGATGTTCATTGGCGCATTCTCCGATCTGCCTGAGCCCTGTGGCCCGCGGGGTGCCACCCGGGGCTTGCCTTGCTTGCCGCGCGTTCTATGCTGCGCGCGACTTCAAAACAAGACCGGCCAAAGGCCGCAGGAGAGCAGCCCCCGATGTCCGACCTGTTTGACGATCCGCAGCCCGGGCAGAACGCCCCGGAATTCACCGTTTCGGAGATTTCCGGCGAAGTGAAACGCACGCTGGAGGGCACCTTTGGCCGCATCCGGGTGAAGGGCGAGGTGGGGCGCGTGTTCAAGGCGCGTTCCGGGCATCTCTACTATGACATCAAGGATGACCGCTCTGTGCTGGCCTGCACCACCTGGAAGGGGCAGGTCAGCGGCTTGTCGGTGGTGCCCGAGGAAGGCCTGGAGGTGGTTGTCACCGGCAGGCTGACCGCCTTTGGTGCTCAGTCCAAGTACAACATGAACGTGGATGAGGTTGCGGTTGCCGGCCAGGGCGCGCTGATGGCGCTGCTGGAGAAACGCAAGAAGCAGCTGCAGGCGGAGGGTCTGTTTGCGCCGGAGCGCAAGAAGCCGCTGCCCTATCTGCCGCAGATCATCGGGGTGGTGACCTCGCCCTCTGGTGCGGTGATCCGGGACATCCTGCACCGGCTGCGCGACCGCTTCCCGCGCAAGGTGCTGGTCTGGCCGGTGGCAGTGCAGGGGCAGAATTGTGCGCCCGAAGTGGCCCGTGCCATCGAAGGTTTCAACCGGCTGACGCCGGGCGGCGCGCTGCCGCGGCCCGATCTGATCATTGTCGCCCGCGGCGGCGGCTCGATCGAGGATCTGTGGGGCTTCAACGAGGAGATCGTGGCCCGTGCCGCCGCGGCCTCGCAGATCCCGCTGATCTCTGCCGTCGGGCATGAGACGGATACCACGCTGATTGATTTCGTTTCCGACCGCCGGGCGCCGACCCCGACCGCGGCGGCGGAGCTTGCAGTGCCGGTGCGGCTGGAACTGATGGCCTGGAGTGAAAACCAGGGCGCGCGGCTGACCCGTGCCGCCGGGCAGGCGGTGCAATTGCGGCGCCAGCGGCTGAGCGACCTGGCCCGGGCGCTGCCCAAGCCCGATACGCTCTTGGAAACCCCGCGCCAGCGGCTGGACCGGATTTCCGACCGGCTGCCCGGCGCGCTGATCAGCGGCGTGCAGCGGCGGCGGCTGCATTTGAGCGAAACCGCGGCGTCCTTGCGCCCGGCCACCCTGCGGCAGCTGGTTGCGGGGCGGCGGGACCGGCTGCAGAACCTCACCTCGCGCCTCAGCCTGCGGCCGATCCAGCGGGAAGTAACGGCGCAAAAAGATGCACTGGGGCGGCTGGCGCAGCGGCTGGATGCGGCGCAGGCCGCACGCATCGACCGCCAGCGCCAGGCTCTGACCGCCACCGGGCGCCAGCTGGAGATCCTGAGCTACAAGGCGACGCTGGAGCGCGGCTATGCGGTGGTGCGTTCGGGCGATGAAATCCTGACCAGCAAGGCCGCTGCAGCCAAGGCCGGGCCGTTGCAGATTGAATTCGCCGACGGCACGCTGGATCTGGAGGGGGGCACCGGTCAGGCGCCAAACAAGACCGCGCCGAAGCCTTCGGCAGAGAACGGCGGCAGCCAGGGCTCGCTGTTCTAGCTTCTTTCTGGTCTTAAATACTCACTGCACTGCGGCCGGCCTCAGACGCCAACGTCAGGGCCGTAGCACAGCATGTCCTCGCCGATGTCCTCGGCCTCATAGAGTTCGGTGGCGGCGGGGTCGTCCTCGAACCGCGCGGTAAGCCCGTGCGGCGTCAGCTCGAAGGTCCAGCACTGCGGGTCATCGCGGTTCTCGTAGACAAAGCAAATCCGGCCTGCGTCCTCGTACCAGCGGCCTTCCTGGCATTTGCCGTCCAGGAAAGACCAGATCACCCGGCGGCCCGGCAGGTAGCGTTCGACCCCGTACATGGATCCGCCAAACCCGTAGAACAATGTGCGGCCCTGAGTGTAGCGGTCGAATTCGCGGGCGCTCAGCGGCTCACCCGCCGCCAGCGGGGCGGGCAGGGCGGCAAGCAGGAGAATCATCAGTAAGCGCATGAGGCCATTGTGCCTCAGGCGTGCGGGGCCTCCAAGCGTTGCGTGTTTCTGCGCTGCCTCCCGCAGGGTCACCTTTGACCGGGCGCGGCCGCAGGCGGCAGAGTGCCGGAAAAGAACAGGGAGGCAGGCGATGATGGCGGAACTGATGCTGTGGACGGGTGCGGCAGCTTGTGCGCTGATCTATCTGCTGATGGCCGCGCAGCCGCCGGGGTTGCTGCGCAGCGTGCTGAAAACGGCATCGGTCGCCCTGCTGGCATTGGCCGCGCTGCTGATGGGCGCGCCGTTTCTGCTGGCCGCGGCGCTGGGTCTTTGCGCGCTGGGCGATCTGTTCCTGTCGCGCGACGGGGAAGTGGCGTTCATGGCGGGTGTCGGTGCATTTGCCGCAGGCCACTTGGGTTATGCGCTGTTGTTCCTGACGCAGCAGGCAAGCGATCCGGCGCGGCTGCTGCAGATGCCCGGAGCCGCCTTTGCGGCGGTTCTGCTGGTTCTGGGGCTGGTGATGGCGAAAATCCTGGCGCCGCGGGCCGGGGCGCTGAAAGGGCCGGTATTGGCCTATATCCCGATCATCCTCGGCATGGGGGCTGCGGCGCTGACGCTGCCGTCCGGCTCTTGGGTCTTTGCCGCAGCCTGCGCCTTCATGCTGTCGGACATGGTTCTGGCGGCGGAAACCTTCGTGCTGCCGGAGGATCACCCGCTGCGCCGGATCACGCCCTACGCGGTCTGGCCGCTTTACTGGGGGGCACAAGCGGGCTTTCTGGCAGCATTTTCCTGATTTCTGCGGCGCCTTGCGCTTTGCACTCCCGGTAAATCCGCATTAGGTGGGGTGCAGACCCTTTTGCGGAGACCAAGATGGCGTTTTTCTCAAAGCTCAAGGAGCGGCTGTTCAAATCCTCCTCCAAGCTCGAGCAAGGGCTTGATGCGATTGTCGAAGAGGGCGCGGACAGCCCCGCGGCGGAGGCTGCGGAAACCCAGGTTGAGACCCTGGCAGAGGCCCCGGCGGTCACGCCGGAGCAGCCCGCGCCTGCGCCGGTTCCGCAGCCCGCTCCTGTTGCTGAGCCGGAGCCTGTTGCCGAGCCGGAGCCGGCGCACGAAGCGGAGCCCGCGCCCGCGCCCGCGCCGGAGCCGGCGAAGAAGCCGGGCCTTCTGGGCCGCCTGATGGGCCGCACCGCCGCCGCCGAGCCGCGCCGGGCGCTGGATGACGACATGCTGGAGCAGCTGGAGGAGCTGCTGATCGCCGCCGACATGGGGGTGGACACCGCGCTGCGCGTCACTGCCAACCTGGCCGAGGGGCGGATGGGCAAGAAGGTTTCCAGCCGCGAGATCAAGGAACTGCTGGCGCAGGAAGTGGCGCGCATCATGGAACCGGTGGCGAAGCCCTTGCCGATCTATGCCAAGCGTCCGCAGGTGGTGCTGGTCGTTGGTGTCAACGGCTCTGGCAAGACCACCACCATCGGCAAGCTGGCCAGCCAGTTCAAGGGCGCGGGCAAGAAGGTGGTGATTGCTGCGGGCGACACCTTTCGCGCCGCCGCCGTCGAACAGCTGCAGGTCTGGGGCGACCGCGCGGGCGTGCCGGTGCTGACCGCGCCCGAAGGCTCCGATCCGGCTTCGCTGGCATTTGATGCGATGACGAAAGCGCAGGAGGATGGCGCCGACCTTCTGATGATCGACACCGCGGGCCGCTTGCAGAACCGCGCCGACCTGATGGAGGAACTGGCCAAGATCGTCCGCGTCATCCGCAAGAAGGACGAGACCGCGCCGCATAACACGCTTCTGGTACTGGACGCCACCACGGGCCAGAACGCGCTGAGCCAGGTTGGCACCTTCCAGCAGCTGGCGGATGTCTCCGGTCTGGTAATGACCAAGCTCGACGGCACCGCCAAAGGCGGCGTGCTGGTGGCGCTGGCCGACAAATTCGGCCTGCCGATCCACGCCATCGGCGTCGGCGAGCAGATCGACGATCTGGCGCCGTTTGATCCGGAAGAATTTGCCGCGGCCCTTACCGGCCTGGAAAAATCCTGATCTCTTCTTCTGGCTGAAAATATCCTCCGGGGGACCGGGGGTGGAAAACCCCCGGCTCTGCCGGCCTGAGCAAAGGCCCCTGATTTGAGCGATTGGCTGATCTCCCTGGAAGGCACCGCAGCCGGGCATCAGGCGGCGCTGCTCCTGGCGATCTGGGCCGCCTTTCTGCATGCGGTTTTCGGCGCGCTGCAAAAGGGGCGCCACGACCCTTGGCTGTCGCGCGGGGCGATCGATTTCTCCTACTGCGTGATGGCGGTGCCGTTTGCGCTGTTCGTGGTGCCCTGGCCGGAGCCGCATATGTGGCTGATTTTCGGCATCGCCTGGGTTATCCACGTCTTCTACAAGCTGTTCCAGGCGCTGGCCTATACCAAGGGCAGCTACACCGTGGTCTACCCGGTGGTGCGCGGCACCGGGCCCTTGTTCACGGTGATCGGCTCCTTCTTCCTGTTCGGCGAAGTGTTCACCCCGCTGCAATGGCTTGGAGTAGCGGTGCTGCTGGCCGGGATATTCGGCCTTGCGGCCTATAATTTTGTGTTTCTGGAAGCCAACCGCGACACCTTCGGGGTTGCGCTGCTGTTTGCCTTCATCACCGGGTTGTTTGTGGCCGGCTACACCACATATGACGCCTATGGCATCCGGGCGACGGCAGATCCTTTCACCTTCCTGGCCTGGTTCTTCATGATCGACGGGCTGGTGTTCCCCTTCATTGCGCTGGCCCGCTGGCGGAGGATGGCAGAGCCGCCCTCGCCTGGGCCGCTGATGGTCAAGGGGTTCTTTGGCGGGCTGGTGGCCTTTGCCTCCTTTGGCGCCATCATGCTGGCGACGCGGCTGGACAAGGTGGGCGAGGCGGCGGTTCTGCGGGAGACCTCCACCGTCTTTGCCGCCCTCATCGGCTGGCTGGTGCTGAAGGAAACCGTGGGGCCGCGGCGGATTGCGCTGATGGCTTTGATCGCCGTGGGCGCCGTGATAGTGGAAATGGGCGGCTAAAGCCGCGTGCAGAACTGACAGGAGGCCCCATGGCCGCAAAGAAGATCAACCCGACCCTGAAGATGCTGCTGGAGCTGGGCCCGATTGTCCTGTTCTTCATCGGCTATCTGAAGCTGAAGGATGAGGTGTTTCTGATCGGCGGCAGCGAGTACAAAGGCTTCATCGTCATCACCGCGGCGTTTATCCCGCTGATGGTGGCCTCCACCCTGGCCTTGTGGAAGCTGACCGGGCATCTGTCGCGGATGCAGTTTGCCACGCTGATCCTGGTGGTGCTGTTCGGCGGCATGTCGGTGTGGTTCAACGACGACCGTTTCATCAAGATGAAGCCGACGATGCTGTATGTGCTGTTTGGCGGATTGCTAGGGATCGGCCTGATGCGGGGCCAAAGCTGGCTGAAGGTGGTGATGGAGGAGCTGATGCCGCTGAAGCAGGAAGGCTGGATGATCCTCACGCGGCGGCTGTGTGCGTTCTTCTTTGGCCTCGCGGTGGCGAATGAGCTGATCTGGCGCACCCAGAGCACCGAGGCCTGGGTTTATTTCAAGACCTTCGGACTGCCGGTAGCGATGTTTGCCTTCTTTATGTTCCAGGGGCAGCTGTTCCAGAAATACGGCGACGAGGAAGAGGCCGGCCCGGCAGAATAACTGGCTGCAGCAGCGGCGGGGCTCCCGCGCCTTGTCGCATCATCAAAGATGAAGCGCAAAGCCTTGGGCCCCGCAGCGCACCTGCGGTGCGCCGCGGTTGCGCCGTTTAGCGGGTTTGCCCGAAAATCACCTGCTGGGCCTTGGTGTCCGACCGGTCGGCCCGCAAATCCGCATGCAGCGCGCGGCCCGTGATGACGCCGGAGCGGGACCACATGAGATCCAGCCAGCGGGCCAGATGGGGCTTGCCGTCCAGCACCTGCTGCTGGCCTTCCCAGAGCGAGGCCCAAGGCCAGATCGCCATGTCGGCAATCGTATAGTCTGCGCCTGCCACAAATTCATTTTCCGCCAGTTGCCGGTCCAGCACGCCATAAAGCCGCGCGACCTCGCTGCGGTAGCGGTCCTTGGCGTAAGGCAGATCCTCGGGTGCATACTTCAGAAAATGATGCGCCTGGCCCGCCATCGGACCGACGCCGCCCATCTGCCACATCAGCCATTGATCCACGACGAGCCGCGCGCGTTCATCCGTACCGTAGAACCGTCCGGTCTTGCGGGCGAGGTATTGCAGGATGGCACCGCTTTCGAACAGGGAGACCGGCGCGCCGTCCGGCCCGTCCGGGTCCACAATGGCGGGCATCCGGTTGTTGGGCGCGATCTTCAGGAAATCCGGCGCGAACTGATCCCCCTTGCCGATGTCGATCAGGGTAACGGCATAGGGCAGGCCCATCTCCTCCAGCGCGATGGAAATTTTCCAGCCATTGGGGGTTGGCCAGTAGTAAAGCTGGATGGGGTCCTGCATCTTGCGCCTCCGTCAATTGCCCGGCCACAGGAGCATGGGGGCGGCAGGCTGGCAAGGGGCGCGGCGTCTCACATCGCTGTGAAAGCCGGACATGCTGCCGCTTGACCGAATCCCGCAAGATGCGTAAAGCCCAAGCATCACATCGTGGCGATTTGTTACCGGATTGCGGGCCACGTTAAACAATCCCGCTAAAGAGGTCAGGACGTGAAGGACCCCCTTTCGCTTGGCCGATTGGGGGTTTTTTGTGCGCTATGGGCACGAGGAGACAGAAGAGATGAGCGACAACTGGAACAAGCGCACCACGCTGGTGCATGGCGGCACCCGCCGCAGCCAGTACAACGAGGTGAGCGAGGCGATTTTCCTGACGCAAGGATTCGTCTACGACAGCGCCGAGCAGGCCGAGGCGCGGTTCATTGAGACCGGCCCGGATGAGTTCATCTATGCCCGTTACGGCAACCCGACTGTCGACATGTTTGAAAAGCGCATCGCGGCGCTGGAAGGCGCCGAGGACGCCTTTGCCACTGCGTCGGGCATGGCGGCGGTGAACGGCGCGCTGACCTCGCTGGTGAAGGCGGGCGACCATATTGTCTCGGCAAAGGCGCTGTTTGGCTCCTGCAATTATATCCTGGCGGATGTGCTTGGCCGCTTCGGGGTTGAGGTGACCTTCATCGACGGCACCGACCTGGAGGCTTGGAAGGCGGCCGTGCGCCCGGACACCAAGGCGGTGTTTTTCGAGAGCATGTCGAACCCGACGCTGGAGGTGATCGACATCGAGGCAGTTGCGGAGATCGCCCACGCCGCAGGTGCCACCGTTGTGGTGGACAATGTGTTCTCGACCCCGGTGTTTTCCCGCGCGATCGAACAGGGCGCCGATGTGGTGATCTATTCCGCGACCAAGCATATCGACGGCCAGGGCCGGGCGCTGGGCGGGGTGGTGCTGGGCACCAAGGACTACATCCGCGGCACCCTGGAACCCTATATGAAACACACCGGCGGCAGCCTTAGCCCGTTCAATGCCTGGGTGATGCTGAAGGGGCTGGAGACGATCTCTCTTCGCGTCAACGCGCAGGCGGAAAGCGCCCTGAAGATCGCCGAAGCCCTGACCGGCCATCCGGCGCTGGAACGCACGATCTATCCGGGTCTGAAGGACCACGCCCAGAACGCGCTGGTGCAGACCCAGCTGGGCGGCAAGGGCGGCACCGTCCTGTCGCTGGACCTGAAGGGCGGCAAGGAGGCGGCGTTCAAGTTCCTGAACGCAATGACCATCCCGGTGATTTCCAACAACCTGGGCGATGCGAAATCCATCGCCACCCATCCGGCAACCACCACCCACCAGCGGCTGACGGATGAGCTGAAGGACGAGCTGGGCATCACGCCCGGCCTGGTGCGTTTCTCGGTGGGCCTTGAGGATGCGGATGACCTGATCGCCGACCTGAAGGCAGCGCTGGAGGCCTCGCAAGCTTGATACCAAAGACCCGGCGGGATTTCATCTTTCTTGAAATACTCTCGGGGGTGAATTGAGCCGCAGGCTCAAGAGGGGGCAGACAGCCCCCTCTCTTTTTCGCCTGGATCACATCTCCCAGGGGAAACTGTCCAGCCGCACCGGCCCGTCTGCGGTGACCAGCACCTGGGTCTCCAGCTTGACTGACTCGGACCCCATCTCGCCTATCAGGCTTTCGATGCAGATCACCATGTTCTCTTCGAACTGGCCGCCATGGGCCCCGTCGAAGTCCACATGCAGCGGCACCACCGGCCATTCATCCGCCATGCCGACGCCATGCGCCGCCAAGGAATAGCGGTAGGGCTGGTAGGGCTCGGGGATCTGCCAGCTTTTGGCGTTGAATTCCGCGAAACTCAGTCCCGGCTGCAGCAGCGCCATGTTGTGGTCGATCTGCTGCCGCGCCGCCGCATACAGCCGTTTCTGCGTGTCATTCATCGGCACATAGCCGCAGGTCCAGCTGCGCGAGAGATCCGCGCAATAACCGTAGGGGCCGATCATGTCGGTGTCGAAGGAGATCATCTCACCCGCGCGGCATTCGCGGGCGGAGCATTCCTTGTACCAGGGGTTGGTGTTGGGCCCGCAAGTGAGCAGCTTGGTTTCCAGCCATTCGCCGCCGGAGCGGGCGTTCTCGAAATGCAGATGCGCCCAAAGCTCCTGTTCGGTGACGCCGGGCACCGAGTGCTCGTAAATCCGCGCCATGCCGGCCTCACAGACGCGGATGGTCCACCGCATCAGTTCGATCTCATCGGCGGATTTGATGGCGCGGGCGGTTTCCGTGATTTGGCCGCCGTCGATGACCTGGAGGCCGTGTTCGGACAGGGCGTGTACGCCCTCGGGTTCCATCCGGTCGACGCCGAGGCGCATGTTGCCGCCGCCGTATTGCTTGACCAGGTCTGCGATCTCGGCGGCCCAGGGGGCGAGGCGCTCGGTGGCCTTGTCGCCGGCGCACATGAACATCCAGCCGATGGCGTTGCGGATTTCGTCAATGCCGGGCAGGCCGTCGTTCAGATGCTCGCAGCCCTTGAATTCGAACATGATGCCGGGGCCGCCGTTCAGGATCAGCGCATAGCGGATCGGGTTGTGAGCGGTCCAGATCGACATGTTGGAGCAGTCAAATGCATAGCGGATGTTGACCGGATCATAGAGCAGGAGGCCTGCCACGTCCTGCCGCGCCATCTCATCGCGCAGCCGTTGCAGGCGGAAGGCGCGGGCGCGGTCCAGAACGTCCTGGCCCAGCGGCGATTTCAGCGGCTTGTCGGCTCCTTCGGCATTCAGGAAGGTGCGTTTGCGCTCGTCCTTGAAAACGGCCAGTTCCGTCATGACGCGCGGCCGTAGAAGCCGATGTTTTCCTCGTCCGTGAACCGCACGCCCGGGTTTTCATAGAAGGTGAAAACAGCGATCACCCGCGTCTTGTCCCCCTTCACTGTGCCGACGCGGTGGGGGGAGTTCTTGCCGCGGAAAATGTTGAGGGTGCCGGGGTCAAGGGTGATTGTGCGCATGTTGGGGTCTTGGCCCGCCAGCAGCCGCTCGACACCTTCGTAGTTCGGTTCCTCATCCGTGCGCAGTTCCGGGCTGTAGATGAATTCGCCGCCATCTTCGGGCGCCTGCAGCAGCATAGTGGTGGTGAATTCGGAGCGGTCGAAATGCCAGTTCAGCGCCTGGCTTGCGCCGTAGGACATGATGTTCAGCCGCGCCAGCGGGTCGTCCATGGTATAGAGCGCGGGCTTGTCCATTGTAGCGGCGAGGAATTCCGCAAAGGGCGGCCAATCGTACAGGCGCAGCACCGGCGAGTTCGGGAACTGGTCGGCACAGAGAGTGAAGTTCGAGGTCTCGACCTTTTGCAGGGCAGGGTGGTCCGGCGCCAGGCCTTCGACCGTGTCCTTGAAGTAGATGTTATGCCAGCGCTTGTGGTGGAAGCTTTCGGTCTCGAACTTGCCCTTCAGCGCATCGGCGGCGCCCTGGGCGACCTCCGGTTTCATCAGCCCTTCGAGGCTGAACATGCCGTCCGCGGCCAGCTCAGCACGGCAGCGGTCTACCAGGGCCTGCCATTCCGGGGTGCCGGGACGGTCGAGCGGGTAACGGTCGAGATCGAGAATATCGCGCATGGGGTGTTCCTTGGGGTCTTTCGGGCTTTTCCCAAGCCTGCGCGCCGGGGCGGGATCTGACCACTATAAAATATCTTGGCGAGCATAAGATTATCTTGCACTGTGCGGCCATGAAACTGCCGCCCTTAAACGCCCTGCGCGCCTTTGAGTGCGCCGCCCGCACCGGGAGCTTTTCGGCTGCCGGGGCTGAGTTGGGGGTCAGTTCTGCGGCGGTGTCGATGCAGGTGAAGAACCTGGAGGAGTGGCTGGGGCTGAAGCTGTTCACCCGCCGCGCCAATCAGGTGCGGCTTACCGATGCGGGGCGGGATTATTATCAGAAGGCGGCGATGTCGCTGGCGGAGATTGCCAGCTTCACAGAGGCGCTGACCGAAGGCGGCACCCGGCGGCCGCTGGTGATTTCGGCCACGCCCGCACTGGCGCAGCTGTGGCTGCCGGAGCGGCTGAAAGCCTTTGCGGAGGCGCGGCCCGATGTGCCGGTGCGGCTCAGAATCGAGGATGACCGGATCGACCTGGAGGCGGAGGGGATTGATGCGCGGCTGACCTATGGCGGCGAGCATCCCGAGCACCGGACGCAGCCCCTGTTCACAGACCGGTTGGTGCCGGTTGGCCTGAACCCGCAAACAGACATCCGGACGGCGCCGCTGGTGGAGGTCAGCTGGGGCGAGACGATTTCCTCAGTGCCGGGCTGGCGGCAGTATCTCGTACAGCACAGGATTACCCGCGACGGCGCGGCGGCGGTTACCGGGCAGTCGGTGCCTTCGGTGGTGGCGCTGGTGCAGGCGGGGCTGGGCATTGCGCTGTTGCCAGAGCAGGTTGTGGGCAGAGAAATCCGCGCAGGCAGGCTGTACCGCCTGGACGGGCCGGTGCTGGAGATGCCGCGGCCCTATGTGCTGGTCACGGCCCACTACAAGTCGCGTTCCCGCCGCTTGCGGACCCTTGCGGAGGTGCTGGGGGTCCGATAAGGCGCCGGTTCTGCCGCAAATGGCGGATCCGTTTTGAATTTTGCCGCGTAACAGTATATGGGGAAGGCCTGCCGGACCCTATATGGGGGCCGTATCACTGGGGGATGTGCCGATGAACATTCATAACCGCGACGCTGCCGAGGCGCCGGACCGCGAGGCTGCTGCCGCCGCGCTGGATGTGCTGCGGGCCTGGGCCGGCACCGTGACTGAGACCGAGATTGCGGAGCTGGACCCGGCGGTGGCGCGGCTGCTGCCCGGCCGTGAGGTCGGCAATTATCCGGAACTGTCGCGGACCTACCCCGAGGATTTCAAATCCGATGAGGCCTACCGCGCGACGCTGCCTGATCTGCAGAACGGGCCGACCAGCCTGATCCGCGGCGCCAAGGAGCAGATCCAGCATGTGGGCATTTCGAACTTCCGCCTGCCGATCCGCTTCCACACCCGCGACGACGGCGACCTGACGCTGGAAACCAGCGTGACCGGCACCGTGTCCCTGGATGCGGGGAAAAAGGGCATCAACATGTCCCGGATCATGCGCACCTTCTACAAACACGCGGAGCGCACCTTCAGTTTCGAAGTGATGGCGAATGCGCTGGATGATTACCTGAGCGACCTAGACAGCCCGGATGCGCGCATCCAGATGCGGTTCTCCTTCCCGGCGCGGGTGAACAGCCTGCGCTCCGGTCTCAGCGGCTATCAGTATTACGACTTTGCGCTGGAGCTGGTGGACCATGACGGGGTGCGCGAGAAGATCATGCACCTGGACTATGTCTACTCCTCGACCTGCCCGTGCTCCTTGGAGCTGTCGGAGCACGCCCGCCAGGCGCGCGGCCAGCTGGCGACACCGCATTCGCAGCGCTCCGTCGCGCGGATTTCCGTTCAGTCAGTGCCCGGCAGCGACTGCCTGTGGTTCGAGGACCTGATTGAGCTGTGCCGCAAGGCGGTGCCGACCGAGACCCAGGTGATGGTGAAGCGCGAGGATGAGCAGGCCTTTGCCGAGCTGAACGCCGCCAACCCGATCTTTGTGGAAGATGCGGCGCGGCTGTTCTGCGAGGCGCTGCAGTCGGATGCGCGGATCGGCGATTTCCGGGTGGTGGCGAGCCATCAGGAAAGCCTGCACAGCCATGATGCGGTCAGCGTGCTGACGCAAGGCGGGCTGTTCAAGGCGATGAGCCTGGACCCGAAACTGTTCTCCACCCTGATTCACCAGGGCTGACCCCGCGGCCTGCCTGATTTTCAGGCAGGTTCCCGCTGAGCCATCTATACGGCATGCGGCAATTTCTGCGTTGCCGCATTTTTTGCGCCGCGATGCAGAAGTTCATGCTAGCGTCAGAACGAATCCCCCTGGCCGCCCTGCCGGGGGAGAGGGGGCATTGCGCGCTGTTGTCTGCAATTGACGGCCTGTTTTCCGCTGCATCCGGCCCGGACCGCATCCGGCGCCTGCTCCCTGTATTGCTTGCCCCATGCTGCATTCCCGGCCCGGGGCAAGGTGAGTTCAGGACTGTAGGAGTAACAAATGACGAGCTTTCACAAAATCCCGGGCCTGACGGTCAGAACGCATGAGTGGGCCGGCTATGCGGCCGGTTTGCAGCTGAAGCTGTGGCGCCAAGCGGCAGAGGCCGCACTGCAGGCGCCGCTGGAACAGATGCGGCTGGCGCATTCGATGCTGGAAGCCCAGCAGCGGCTGCTGCGGGCCGGTGCTCCGGCTGCGGCGGCGGGAGAGGATGCCGGTGACTCCGCAACGGCCCCGGAGGCCGAGGCGGCCCCGCCGGAAAAGCCGACTGAGGGCAAGGCCAAAAAGCCCGCGCCGCGCAAGGCGGCAGCCCGTAAGCCCGCCGCCCGCAAGACAGCTGCCCGCAAAGCGCCCGCGCGCAAGCGCCCGGCGCCAAAACCGGCGCAGGCTGCTGCTGCATCTGCCGCAACCAAGCCGGAGGCTGTGAAACCGGGGGCCGCAAAGCCAGAGGCAGGCAAGGCCGCAGCTGCCGGCACAGAACCGGTCAAGGACGCGGCAAAGGGCGTGAAGCCGGCGCCTGCGGGCACACCAGCCGCTATGACCGGAACAACTGCCGGGGAGAAGGCGGAGGCGAAACCCGCGGAGTTCCGCAGCGTCTCCGCCGCCCGCAGCAGTGACGGGGCGCAGGGTGCCGGCGGGGTCTCGCCAGCCCCCGTGGCCAAGGCGGAGACGGCTGCAGCCGGGTCCAAGGCGCAGGAGCCGCAAGGCGAGCCGTCCAAGCGCCCGCGCCAGCCTTCGGCGCTGCCGCAGATGCCGCGGCGCAACGCTGCGCAGACCTCTGGCAGCGGCGAATAGGGCGGCACACTTGACACTGGCCCTGCGCAGGTCCAACGCTGCGCCGCATGTTGGATCTGCGCCCTGTCGGGTATGTCATCGGCCTGCTGGTCGTCATTCTGGGAGCGATGATGCTGTTCCCGCTGCTGGTCGACCTGCTGGACGGCCGCGGCGAATGGCATGTGTTCCTGGAAAGCGCGGTGTTCACCATCCTGGTGGGCGGACTGCTGGCGCTGAGCTGCGCCAATGGCGTGAAGGAGGGGCTGAATATCCGCCAGACCTTTCTTCTGACCACCACCGTGTGGCTGGCGCTGCCCTTGTTCGGGGCGATCCCTTTGATGCTGGGGGCAACCGAGCTTCGCTTTGTTGATGCGTTTTTTGAGGCAATGTCGGGCCTGACTACCACCGGATCGACGGTGATTTCCGGGCTGGATGATCTGCCCCGCGGGCTGCTTTTGTGGCGCGGCATCCTGCAGTGGCTGGGCGGCATCGGCATCATTGTTGTTGCGATGGTGTTCCTGCCCGAACTGCGGGTCGGCGGCATGCAGATCTTCAAATCCGAAAGCTTTGACACCTTTGGGAAAATCCTGCCGCGGGCGCAGGCGATCGCCAAGCAGATCAGCTTGATCTATGTGTCGCTGACCATGGCCTGCATGCTGGTCTACATGGTGATGGGCATGGGGCCGTTTGACGGGCTTGTGCATGCGATGACCACCATCGCCACCGGCGGTTTTGCCAATTACGACGCCTCTTTCGGGGCCTTTGCCGGGCCGGTGGAATACGCGGCCGCGGTTTTCATGATCCTCGCCGCATTGCCGTTTGTGCGCTATGTGCAGCTGATCAACGGCCATGGCACGCCGATGCTGCGGGACAGCCAGATCCGCGGTTTCATGCTGACGCTGGGGCTGCTGGTCGCGGTGGCGGCGGCGGTGCTGTATTATGCCCGGCCTCATGGCGGCGAAGAGGCGGTGCGTTCGGCGCTGTTCAACATCACCTCGATCATGTCGGGCACCGGCTATGCCAGCGCGGACTACATGCAATGGGGAAGCTTCCTGGTGATGATCTTCTTCTTTGCCGGGCTGATCGGCGGCTGCGCGGGGTCGACCGCCTGTTCGGTGAAGATCTTCCGCTATCAGTTGCTGTTTGCCTCGATCAAGGTGCAGATCCAGCGGATCCGCTCGCCGCACGGGGTGTTTCTGACGCGCTATGAGGGGCGCCCGGTGGATGCCGATGTGCTGAGCTCGGTGATTTCCTTTTTCATGTTCTTTGTGGTGACGCTGGGCATTGTTGCCTGGATGCTGGCGCTGACCGGGCTGGACTTTGTGACCGCTGTGTCCGGCGCGGCGACAGCGGTGGCCAATATCGGCCCCGGTCTGGGCGATATCATCGGGCCTGCAGGGAATTTTTCAACGCTGAATGATCCGGCCAAGTGGATCCTGAGCGCGGCGATGCTGATCGGGCGGCTGGAGCTGATGGCGGTCTATGCGATCCTGACCGTGCGGTTCTGGCGGGCCTGACTTCATGGGGCCAGCCCCGAGGGGCAAGGCCGCCGCATATGCGCGGGCAGCCGAATTCCTGCGAGGAATTCGGTCCGGTTTCCGGCGCGGAAACCGGGGGCAGACGGGTGCAGGCCGTGGCAGCCGGAAATCCTCGCAGGATTTCCGGGCGGAATTCGCGTTCGAATTCCGTTTTCCCGACACGCCCGCCTCGGCCGCATAGGGTTTGAGGGCGGAATATCAGCCGGTCTCTTGTATTGCTACAATACGCGGACTTGCCCTTGAGTAGCCGCTCGCCTATGAGGCACAGGACCGAAACCCGCAAGGCAGGGAGACCCGTTCCATATGCCCGTACTTGTGATGAAATTCGGCGGCACGTCTGTCGCCAATCTGGACCGCATCCGCCGCGCTGCCAAACGCGTCGGTGTCGAAGTGGCCAAGGGCTATGACGTGATCGTCATCGTGTCGGCGATGTCCGGCAAGACCAATGAGCTGGTGGGCTGGGTCGACGAGACCTCGCCGCTCTATGACGCGCGCGAATATGACGCCGTGGTCTCCTCAGGCGAGAACGTGACCGCGGGCCTGATGGCGCTGACGCTGCAGGAGATGGATGTCCCTGCGCGCAGCTGGCAGGGCTGGCAGGTGCCGCTTAAGACCAGCTCGGCGCACAGCCAGGCCCGGATCGAGGAGATCCCGCCGGAAAACATCCGCGCCAAATTTGCCGAGGGCATGAAGGTGGCTGTGGTTGCAGGCTTCCAGGGGATCAGCCCCGAGGGCCGTATCACCACCCTGGGCCGGGGCGGTTCGGACACCACTGCAGTGGCCTTTGCCGCGGCGTTCGAAGCAGAGCGCTGCGATATCTACACCGACGTGGATGGTGTCTACACCACCGACCCGCGGATTTGCGACAAGGCGCGCAAACTGGATAAGATCGCCTTTGAGGAAATGCTGGAGCTGGCCTCGCTGGGCGCCAAGGTGCTGCAGACCCGCTCTGTTGAGCTGGCAATGCGCTATAAGGTGAAGCTGCGCGTGCTGTCGAGTTTTGAGGAACAGTCCGACGAGGCCGGAACCCTGGTCTGCGACGAGGAGGAAATCATGGAATCCAATGTTGTTAACGGCGTGGCCTATTCCCGCGACGAAGCCAAGCTGACCGTGCAGTCGGTGGCCGACCGCCCCGGTATTGCGGCCACGATTTTCACCACGCTTTCGGATGCGGGGGTGAATGTCGACATGATCGTGCAGGACGTCTCTGAGGACGGCCGCACCGACATGACCTTCTCTTGCCCGACCGACCAGGTGGCGCGTGCCGAGCAGGCGCTGCTGGCGATCAAGGGGAAGGGCGAGCTGAACTATGCCGAGCTGCTGGCCGACAAGGATGTGGCCAAGGTGTCGGTGGTCGGCATCGGCATGCGGTCGCAGTCCGGTGTGGCGGCGAAGATGTTCAAAGTGCTGTCGGATGAGGGCATCAACATCAAGGTGATCACCACCTCTGAAATTAAGATCTCGGTGCTGATCGACCGCAAGTACATGGAGCTGGCCGTGCAGGCGCTGCATGATGCATTCGAACTGGAGAAAGCAGCCTAAGCGGCTCTGTTCCAAGAATTTTCCGTACTCTGCAAAGGCGCCGTTTTGGCGCCTTTGTTGTGTGCGGCAACCCGATGGCGGACTTCTGCCCAAAGCTGCGGCAGGCTGCGGCGATTGCGGGCAATGCTGCAAAAACACTTGGACTTTTCCCGCCGGGGTGGGACAAGTGGGTGGAGGAGAGAGCGCTGGCGTACTACTCTGGGCGGTGTCCGTTTCCAGGGAGCAATCTGGGCGGCAGCGTACAGGGAAGAAACCTCGGGAGAGGGTGAGAATGGCCGATACCACGGAATCCGAAAGCAGGAAGCTTCTGGTTCGCTTGCGCGAGGCGATGGCGGGTGATGATGCCGGCCAGGCGCGGCTGGATAAGATCACCCATCTGATCGCCGACAGCATGGGGACTGAGGTGTGCTCAGTCTACCTGTTCCGCGATGATGAGACACTGGAGCTGTGCGCGACCCAGGGTCTGAACCTCGAATCGGTGCACCAGACACGGATGCGTATCGGCGAGGGGCTGGTGGGCCGCGTTGCCAAATACGGCAAGGTGGTGAACACGCCGGATGCGCCTAATGCCAAGGGCTTCCGCTACATGCCGGAAACCGGGGAGGAGCGGTTTTCATCCTTCCTGGGCGTGCCGGTGCAGCGGCTGGGCGAGATGATGGGCGTCCTGGTGGTGCAATCCAAGGAGGCGCGCGAGTTCTCGGCGGATGCGGTCTATGCGCTGGAAGTGGTGGCGATGGTGATCGCCGAGATGACCGAGCTGGGCGCCTTTGTCGGCGAGGGCGCGGCGCTGTCGCCCTTGCACCAGCAGGCGGTTCTGATCCACGGCACCTCAGCCCAGGAGGGCGCGGCGGAGGGCCATGTCTGGCTGCATGAGCCGCGGGTGATCGTGACCAACCCGATCGCCGATGATCCCCAGCGCGAGCTGGAACGGCTGAACGATGCGGTTGAGGAACTGCGGGTCGGTGTCGACAAGATGCTGGAGGTGTCGCGCAACGGTGACAAGGAACAGCTGCAGGTTCTGGAAGCCTACCGGATGTTTGCCAATTCCAAAGGCTGGATGCGGCGGATGGAGGAAGACATCGCCCGCGGGCTGAGCGCCGAGGCGGCGGTGGAGAAGGAACAGTCCCAGGCCCGCACCCGGATGAGCCAGGTGCAGGACGCGTATTTGCGCGAACGGCTGAGTGATCTGGACGACCTGTCGAACCGGCTCTTGCGGATTCTGACCGGGCAGGGCGCCAACACGGGCGCGGAGCTGCCTGACAACCCGATTCTGATTGCCCGCAACATCGGCCCCGGCGACCTGCTGGAATACGGCCGCTCCTTGCGCGGGATCGTGCTGGAGGAGGGCTCCGTGGGCTCTCACGCCGCGATTGTTGCGCGGGCACTGGCGATTCCGCTGGTGGTGAATGCCAAGCGGGTCACCACCGAGGCGCTGAACGGCGACCATATCATGGTGGACGGCGATCAGGGGGTGGTGCATCTGCGCCCGGATGAAACCGTGGTGGGGGCCTTCCGCGACAAGATCGCGATGCACGCGCAGGCGCAGGAGCGATACGCCTCGATCCGCAACAAGCCGGCGGTGACCGTGGACGGTCAACGCGTCAATATGGTGATGAATGCCGGTTTGATGGCCGACCTGCCGTCGCTGGATGGCTCTGGTGCAGAGGGTGTGGGGCTGTTTCGCACAGAATTGCAATTTCTCGTGCGGAACCAGATGCCGAAACGGTCGGAATTGGTTGCTTTGTACAAGCGGGTTCTGGACGCGGCGCACGGCAAACCGGTTGTGTTCCGGACCCTGGACATCGGGTCGGACAAGGTTCTGCCCTACATGAAGCCCACCGATGAGCCGAATCCAGCCCTGGGCTGGCGGGCGATCCGGGTGGGCCTGGATAAGCCGGGTGTGATGCGGATGCAGCTGCAGGCGCTGCTGCGCTCGGCCGAGGGGCGGCCCTTGTCGATCATGTTCCCCTTTGTGGCGCAGTTCGAGGAATACCGCGCCGCCAAGGCTGAGGTCGAAAAGACCATAGAGCGGGAGCGGATCCTGGGCCATGTGCTGCCTGCGGAGCTGAAGGTGGGGGCAATGCTGGAAACGCCCTCGCTGGCCTATGCGCCGCAGAAGTTTTTTGACGAGGTGGCTTTCCTCTCGATCGGCGGCAATGACCTGAAGCAGTTCTTCTTTGCCGCCGACCGCGAGAATGAGCGGGTGCGCAAGCGATATGATACGCTGAACGTCAGTTTCCTGAGCTTTATCGAGCGGATCGTTGAGCGCTGCGCGATCTCCGGCACGCCGCTGAGCTTCTGCGGCGAGGATGCAGGCCGCCCTGTTGAGGCGGTGTGCCTGGCCGCAATGGGCATCCGCACGTTGTCGATGCGTCCGGCCTCTATCGGGCCAGTCAAATCGCTGTTGTTGCGGGTGGACTTGGGCGAGCTGCGCAAGATCATATCTGACGCACGCCACCGCGGTGACCAGGCGGTGCGCCCGGCGGTGATGGAATACCTGCGGGGACTGTGAGCCAAACTCATGAGCGGGCAGCTTGTGTTCCCGGTCCTGTGACCGGCGCTGCCGCTTTGCTTGCGCAACTGCTTCAAGCTTAAAACTTTAGGCTTGAAGTTTTTCCGGACCTGCTTATCCTGATCCTCAGAGACGTGCGCTGAGCGGGAGGGGATGATCATGAAAGTCGTCTGTCTGGGAGGGGGCCCTGCGGGCCTCTACTTTGCCATCTCGATGAAGCTGCGCCAGCCGGAGGCCGAGGTCACGGTGGTCGAGCGCAACAAGCCTGATGATACCTTTGGCTGGGGTGTGGTGCTGTCTGATGACGCGCTGGAGAACCTGAGCGCCAATGATCCGAAAAGCGCTGAGTTGATCCGCGAAAACTTTGCCTATTGGGACGACATCGCCGTGGTGCATGATGGCACCCGCACGGTGTCTGGCGGGCACGGGTTCGCCGGGATCGGGCGCAAGCAGATGCTGCTGCTGTTGCAGGACCGGGCGCGGGAACTGGGGGTGGACCTTCAGTTTGAAACCGTGGCCAAGCCCGCGTCAGATTATCAGAAAGAGTACGATCTGGTGGTCGGCTGCGATGGTCTGAATTCCAGTGTTCGCAATGAGTTCGCGGAACATTTTAAACCGGAAATCGACGTGCGGCCCTGCAAGTTCATCTGGCTGGGCACCCATCAGAAATTCGACGATGCCTTCACCTTCATCTTCGAGAAAACCCAGCACGGCTGGATGTGGATTCATGCCTATCAGTTTGACGCGGACACCGCGACGGTGATCGTCGAATGCTCTGCCGAGACCTGGGAGAACTGGGGGTTCGAGGGCATGAGCAAGGAGGAGATCATCCGCACCTGCGAGGAGATCTTTGCCAATCATCTGGATGGCCACGCGCTGATGTCGAACGCAGCTCACTTGCGCGGGGCGGCGGTGTGGATCAACTTCCCGCGGGTGCTCTGCGACAAGTGGCACCACGAGAACGTCGTGCTGCTGGGCGATGCCTCCGCCACTGCGCATTTCTCTATCGGATCGGGGTCGCGGCTGGCGTTTGACAGCGCAATTGCGCTGGCGGAGCTGGTCAGCACCGAGCCGACGCTGAAGCGTGCCTTTGAGCGGTATCAGGACGAGCGGCGGCTGGATGTGCTGCGGCTGCAATCGGCGGCGCGCAATTCGCTGGAGTGGTTCGAGGAGGTCGAGCGCTACCTGGATATGGATCCGGTGCAGTTCAATTACTCGCTGCTGACCCGCTCGCAGCGGATCAGCCACGAGAACCTGCGCCTGCGCGATGCGGAGTGGCTGGCAAGTGCCGAGAAATGGTTTCAGGACAAGGCAGGCGCGCCTGCCGACGCGCCGGTGCGGCCGCCGATGTTTGCGCCGTACCGCTTACGCGGGATGGAACTGCAGAACCGTATCGTGGTGTCGCCCATGGCGCAGTACAAGGCGGTCGATGGCTGCCCGACAGACTGGCATCTGATCCATTACGGCGAACGTGCCAAGGGCGGGGCCGGGCTGGTCTATACCGAGATGACCTGTGTTTCTGCTGAAGGCCGGATCACGCCGGGCTGTCCGGGGCTTTATGCGCCGGAGCATGAGGCGGCGTGGAAGCGGCTGGTGGATTTTGTGCACGCGGAGACCAGTGCCAAGATCTGCTGCCAGATCGGCCATTCGGGGCGTAAGGGCTCAACCCAGCTGGGCTGGGAGGAGATGGACGCGCCCTTGCCGGAGGGGAACTGGGAGACGGTCTCGGCCTCCGCGATCCCTTGGTCGGCAAACAACCCGGCGCCGCGGGAGATCACGCGGTACGAAATGGATCAAATTCGCGACGAATTTGCTGCATCAGCGCAAATGGCGGAGCGAGCCGGGTTTGACATGATCGAACTTCATGCGGCGCATGGCTACCTGATTTCGTCCTTCATATCGCCAAAATCGAACATTCGGGGTGGTGAGTACGGCGGCAGCCTGGAAAACCGCTTGCGATACCCGCTGGAGGTGTTCCAGGCGATGCGCGCGGTCTGGCCGGAAGGCAAACCGATGTCGGTGCGGATCTCCGCCAATGACTGGGTTGGGGACGCGGGCATAACGCCGGAGGAGGCGGTGAAGATCGCCAAGGCCTTCACCGCCGCCGGTGCCGACATCATTGATGTTTCCGCCGGGCAGACCTCGACCGATGCACAGCCCGTCTATGGCCGCATGTTCCAGACACCGTTTTCCGACCGCATCCGCAATGAGGCCGGGATTGCCACCATGGCGGTCGGCAACATTTATGAGGCCGATCACGCCAATTCGATCCTGATGGCGGGGCGGGCCGATCTGGTTTGCGTCGGCCGGCCGCATTTGGCCGATCCCTATTGGACGCTGCATGAGGCCGCGCGGATCGGCGACCGGCAGGGCGATTGGCCGCTGCCCTATCATGCGGGCCGGGATCAGGCCTGGCGCCTGGCGGACCGTGAGGCGGAGGTGATCCGGGCATGACACGCAGGGTTCTTGTCACAGGCGGCGGCACCGGGATCGGACGGGCGATCGCCCATGCTTTTGCCAAGGAAGGCTGCCAGGTTACCATCGCCGGGCGCCGACGGGCACCTTTGGAAGAGGCCGCGAAGGGGTTGGATTTGGAAATCCGGATCGCGGATGTCACTGATGAGGCGCAGGTGGAGGCGCTGTTTGATGCGCCCTATGATGTGGTCATTGCCAATGCCGGCACCGGTGTGGCGGCGCGGATCGAGGATGTTGAGCTGGAGGACTGGCAGCGGACCTTGACCGTCAACATGACCGGCACCTTCCTGACCTTCCGGGCGGCGCTGCGTGCGGGGATGAAACCCGGCGGGCGGCTGATTGCCATCGCTTCCACTGCGTCGTTGCAGGGCGGGTCGCAGATCCCGGCCTATGCGGCCTCTAAACACGGGGTGCTGGGGCTGGTGCGCTCGGTGGCGCAAGACGTGGCTAAGCGCGGCATCACCTGCAACGCTATCTGTCCCGGGTTTGTCGATACCGAGATGGCAGAGAGCGCGGTCACCGGGCTGATGGCCCGGCATGATATCCCGCGGGAGAAAGCGCTGAAGATGGTGGTTGGCGGCAATCCGATGCAGCGGCTGATCGCGCCGGAGGAAGTGGCGGCCACGGCGGTGTTCCTGGCCTCCGATGGCGCGGCCTCAATCAATGGGCACGCGATGAGCGTTTCGGGAGGGGAAATTTGAGCACGACATCAAAAGACCGGCTGCGGCTGTGGCTGAAGGTGCTGAAGGCCACCAAGGCGGTGGAGAGCGACGTGCGCGAGAACCTGCGGCGGGAGTTTGCGACAACGCTGCCGCGGTTCGATGTGATGGCGGCGCTGATGCAGCACGAAAAAGGCCTGAAGATGAGTGAGTTGTCGGGAGTTCTGAAAGTCTCCAACGGCAATGTGACTGGGATCGTCGAGCGGCTGGTCGAGGACGGCCATGTGAAGCGCGAGAAGGTCGAGGGCGACCGGCGTGCCAATTTGGTGCGGCTGACGGAAGCGGGCCGGATTGAGTTTTCCCGCCAGGCGGAGGCGCATGAAGGCTGGATCAATGCGGCCTTTGACGGGCTGACCGCGGATGAGGCGCAAGGGATTGCCGAAAGCCTGGATGCGGTGGCGCGGCGGCTGGAAGAGGGGAGCAAGGCATGAAGGTGAACCTGGAGCCCAAGCATTTTCAGTGTCAGGTCGAGGACGGTATCGCAACCGTCTCCCTGGACCGGCCGGAGCGGAAGAATCCGCTGACCTTTGACAGCTATGCAGAGCTGCGCGACTGGTTCCGCGATCTGCACTATGATGACAGCATCAAGGCGGTGGTTTTTGCCTCGAACGGCGGCAATTTCTGCTCGGGCGGCGATGTGCATGACATCATCGGGCCGCTGACGAAGATGAGCATGAAGGAGCTGCTGGCTTTCACCCGGATGACCGGCGATCTGGTCAAGGCGATGGTGAACTGCGGCAAGCCGGTGATTGCGGCGATTGACGGCATTTGTGTGGGCGCGGGCGCGATCATCGCCATGGCCGCCGATATCCGGATTGCCACGCCGGAGGTAAAGACCGCGTTTCTGTTCACCCGTGTGGGTCTGGCGGGCTGCGACATGGGCGCCTGCGCAATCCTGCCCCGGATCATCGGCCAGGGGCGGGCGGCGGAGCTGCTTTATACCGGGCGGTCGATGAGCGCCGAAGAAGGCCACGCCTGGGGCTTCCACAACAAGCTGGTTGCGGCGGATGAGTTGGAAGCGGAGGCGCAGAATTGGGCCGCGCGGATCGCGGCAGGGCCGAACTTTGGCCACATGATGACCAAGACCATGCTGGCGCAGGAATGGTCGATGTCGATTGAGCAGGCGATCGAAGCGGAGGCGCAGGCGCAGGCGATCTGTATGCAGACCGCGGATTTCGAGCGCGCCTATCATGCCTTCGTGAACAAGGAAAAGCCGCTGTTTGAGGGCGACTGAGCCGCGGCACCGCTGGAACCTGCGCCGGAGGAGGGCGCGAGTGCCTCCGGCGGGAGTATTTGGGGAAAGATGAAGCGGGCGCGCAGCCTGTTCACCGGGAGGAGACGCGGATGGCGGACAAGAGCTTTCTAACCTGGCCGTTCTTTGAAGACCGGCACCGTGCCTTGGCGGCGGAGCTGGACGAGTGGGCCGGGGCGCATCTGGGCGGGATTGATCATTCCGACACGGATGCGGCCTGCCGCTCGCTGGTGGCGGCGCTGGGCGCGGCGGGCTGGACCCGGCACAGCGGTGCCGAAGCCGGCGAGACCTTGGATGTGCGCAGCCTGTGCCTGATCCGCGAGACGCTGGCGCGCCACGACGGTCTGGCGGATTTTGCCTTTGCCATGCAGGGGCTGGGGACCGGGGCGATCTCGCTGTTCGGCACGCCGGAGCAGCAGGCGGAATGGCTGCCGCTGACGCGCGCGGGCAGGGCGATTTCCGCCTTTGCCCTGACCGAGCCGCAGTCGGGATCGGATGTGGCGAATTCCACCATGACCGCCACGCTGGATGGCGATCACTATGTGCTGAATGGGGAGAAGACCTGGATTTCCAACGGTGGGATTGCCGATGTCTACACGCTGTTTGCCCGCACCGGCGAGGCGCCGGGGGCGAAGGGGCTTTCGGCCTTTGTCGTGCCCGCAGGCTTGCCTGGGTTCGAAGTTGCGGAGCGCCAGGAGGTGATCGCGCCGCATCCGCTGGCAACTCTGCGGTTCACGGATTGCCGCATCCCGAAATCCGCGCTGCTGGGGCAGCCGGGGCATGGCTTCAAGATCGCCATGTCGGTGCTGGATGTGTTCCGCTCCACCGTGGCGGCGGCGGCTTTGGGCTTTGCCCGCCGGGCGCTGGACGAGGCGCTGCAGCGGGTGACGGAACGCCAAGTGCAGGGCGCGCCGCTGTTCGAACTGCAGATGGTGCAGGGCCATATCGCCGATATGGCGCTGGATGTGGATGCCAGCGCGCTGCTGGTCTACCGCGCCGCCTGGGCCAAGGATTCAGGTGCCGCCCGCGTCACCCGTGAGGCAGCGATGGCCAAGCTGTTTTCCACCGACCAGGCGCAGCAAGTGATCGACAAGGCGGTGCAGATGCATGGCGGCGACGGTGTGCGCCGGGGCCAGAAGGTGGAGGAGCTTTACCGCGATATCCGCGCCTTGCGCATCTATGAGGGCGCATCCGACGTGCAGCGGGTGGTAATCGCACGTCAGGCTCTGGGCGCCTTTCAGGGAGGGAATTGAGATGCTGGGACCATCAGCGCATGCGGACACATTTGCCCGGGACAACCTTCCGCCCATGGACCAGTGGCCGGAGTTTTTGCTGGAGGGGTTTGACTACCCGGATCACCTGAACGCCGCGGTTGAGCTGACCGATGCGATGGTGGAGAAGGGCTTTGGCGACCATACCGCGCTGATCGGCAACGGCCGTTACCGCACCTATAAGGAGCTGGCGGATTGGACCAACCGGCTGGCGCATGTGCTGAGCGAGGACCTGGGCGTGAAGCCCGGCAACCGGGTGCTGATCCGCTCTGCCAACAACCCGGCGATGGTGGCCTGCTGGCTGGCGGCGACCAAGGCAGGCGCGGTGGTGGTCAACACCATGCCGCTGTTGCGCAAGGGGGAACTGGCCAAGATCGTTGACAAGGCCGAGATCTCCCACGCGCTGTGCGACACCAGGCTGAAGGACGAACTGGTCGCCTGCGCCAAGGAATCAAAATTCCTGAAAACGGTTGTCGGCTTTGACGGCACCTCCAACCATGATGCGGAGCTGGACCGGCTGGCGCTGGAGAAACCTGTTGCCTATGAGGCGGTGAAGACGGGCCGCGATGATGTGGCCTTGCTGGGGTTCACCTCCGGTACCACCGGGTCGCCCAAGGCGACGATGCATTTCCACCGCGATCTGCTGATCATCGCCGACGGGTATGCGCGCGAAGTGCTGGATGTGCAGCCGGAGGATGTGTTTGTCGGCTCGCCGCCGCTGGCGTTCACATTCGGCCTCGGCGGGCTGGCGATTTTCCCGCTGCGGTTCGGCGCAGCGGCGACGCTGCTGGAAAACGCCACGCCGCCGAACCTCATCGAGATCATTGAGAAGTATAAGGCCACGGTTTGCTTTACCGCGCCGACGGCCTACCGCGTGATGCTGCGGGCAATGGAGGAGGGGGCGGATCTGTCCTCGCTTCGCGCGGCAGTCTCAGCAGGGGAGACCCTGCCTGCGCCGGTCTATCAGGAATGGATGGATAAGACCGGCAAGCCGATGCTGGACGGGATCGGCGCGACAGAGCTTTTGCATATCTTCATCACCAACCGGTTCAGCGATCACCGCCCTGCCTGCACCGGCAAGCCGGTTGGTGGCTATCAAGTGAAAGTGCTGGATGGGGATGGCAATGAGGTGCCCCGCGGCGAGGCTGGGCGGCTGGCAGTCAAAGGTCCGACCGGCTGCCGTTACCTGTCAGATGAGCGTCAGGCGGAATATGTGCGGGACGGCTGGAACATCACCGGCGACAGTTTTGTCCGGGACGCAGATGGCTACCTGCACTTTGCCGCCCGCAACGACGACATGATCGTCTCTTCGGGCTACAACATCGCCGGTCCCGAGGTGGAGGCGGCACTGCTGGCGCATGAGGCGGTGGCGGAATGTGCGGTGGTGGGTGTTCCGGACGAGGCACGCGGGGAGATCGTGCAGGCGCATGTGGTGCTGTCTGATGGCCAGGCGCCGTCGGATGCGCTGGTCAAGCTGCTGCAGGATCATGTGAAGGCAACCATTGCGCCCTATAAATACCCGCGGTCAGTTGTGTTCACGGACGCCCTGCCGAAAACGGAGACCGGCAAGATCCAGCGGTTCCGGCTGAAGGGATAGGCAGCATTGCTTTCAGGGGGACCGATAGGCCGTTTTCACCGTGACGGCGGGCAGCGGCTGTTGAAGAATTTCGCCCAGCCGCTGTTTTAGGTCTGATTTCTTGAGGAAATTCTGCAGCAGCGGATGCTGCAATGCCCTTTGTTCGTCCCGCGGGTCGATGGAGTTGGTAACCATCGTGATGCTGAGGCGGCCGTGCCAAATGGCTGGAAAGGCGGCCAGCCGGTCGAGAAAAGCGAAGCCGTCGAGCCGTGGAATATTCAGGTCCAGCAAAATCCGGGTTCCCAGCGGCGGCGGGAAGGCCGTCAGAAACTCCAGTGCTTCCTCGGCATAGGTGAATTCGATCACCTCAGTCTCCGGCTGAACCTTTCTGATCGCCCTCAGCAGGAAAAAACGGTCTTCTTCGCTGTCGTCAATTACAATAATCATCTGTCGCCTGCTATGGTTGCGCAACCGCGGGCAGCGTGACGACAAAGGCGGCGCCGCCGTCGATGCCGGTTTCGACCCGTATCCCGCCCTTCATCTGCTCGACAATGCGGCGGCTGATCGAGAGGCCAAGGCCGGAGCCCTCATACTCCGAAGCAGCGTGGAGGCGGACAAACAATTCGAAAATCCTTTCCCGGTCTTCTTCGGCAATGCCGATGCCATTGTCGGCAATGCGCACCGCAATTGTTCCGGGGACCGCGTCAACGGGGTTCAACTCAATGCGGCAGAGGGTGTCCTTGCGCCGGAATTTTAGCGCGTTGCTGAGAATGTTCTGGAATACCTGCCCAAGAAGCGCTGGCTGACCCAGTGCCTGCGGTAAGGAAGCGATGCGGATTTCAGCCTTGGATTCAGCAAATTTCGGCGACAGGTCCTCAACTACGCCCTTGATCACCGTGTCCAGGTCAACAACGGCCGGGTCTGCGCTGTTGTCCTGCAGGCGTGCGTATTCCAGGATACCAGAAATACGGTGGCTCAGGCGCTCTGCTGCCTTGGTCGCAAAGTTGGCAAGCTTGTGGTCGCTCTTTTCCATCCGGCCGTCCATGTCCTCGACCAGCGAGGAGATGCTGTCCTGAATGGTTTGCGAGGGCTGCACCAGGTCGTGGGCTGCCACAAAGGCAAAGCGGCGGATCTCCTCGGCGCGGCGCTGCACATCCGCTTCGCGTTCGCGCAGATGGGTGATGTCCACATGAACCCCCATCATCCGCAGCGGTTCGCCATCGCTGGACCAGTCCGTCACATGCCCGCGGCACAGAACCCAAACCGTATGACCGTCTTTGTGGAAGTAGCGGACCTCCTGATCATACGGGTGGGCGCCCTTCGTCTGCACATGTGCGTCAAAGTTCTTCAGCGCAGTTTTGAGGTCGTCGGGGTGAATCATCTGCATCCAGGCGTCGGGCGTGTTTTCGACCTCGTGATCCTGGTAGCCGAACATTTCCTTGAAACGGGGGCTCATGTATTCTGTGTGACCGGGAATGTTCCAGTCCCACCAGCCCGAGGTCTCGGTTTCCAACAGCCCTTCGAGCGCGTCGCGCTGCTGTCGGACCTCTTCCTGCAGATCGACAAGTTCAGAGACATCCACCAGCTTGACCACGGCACCGGATTTGACGCCTTCGGAATGGATGAAGGGCCGGACAATCAGGATGGCGTGGCCGCCCTTTTTGAACCGGAGATTGCGGCTGCGGGTCTCGCCGGTGTCCAGCACCGCCTGGGTGTCTTCCAGCAGGGCGCCCATGGATTCATGGGTCAGGTTGGATGTAAACGTCGTCAGCGGGCGGCCGAAATCCGTCGCGGTGAGGTCGAAGTAGTTTTCGATCCCCTTGCTGAAACGGCGGATCCGCATACTGCCGTCGAGGAATAGAATGCCAAGATCCGTATTGCTGAGCAGGTTTTCGATGTCGGAATAGGCGGTTTCGAGCTCTGCGATCCGATCATTGGCTTCCATGTTGATGGTATGGAGCTCTTCGTTGGTGCTTTGCATCTCCTCGTTGTTCGCCTGCAGCTCTTCGTTGGCGGTCAGCAGTTCTTCATTTGCGGCCTGCAGCTGTTCGTTGGTCACGGAGAGGTCGTGGGTGGTAACGGCCAGAAGCTCCTCCAGCGAGGAGATTTCGCGCTGCAGCCCGGCAATGATCTCGCGGCTTTCCTCGCCGCCAACCGACAGCTGCGCGCCTTCGGTCGCCTGCGAGGCGGAGCGGCAGGTCACAAAGACCGCCTCGCGGTCATAGAGGGTTGACTTGCGGCAGATCAGATCCACCACAGTCTTTTCACCGTCAGAGATAATCACCAGCCCTGATTTTTCGGCGACTTCCTCCCGTTCGACGCTGCGCAGCAGCAGCAGCAGGGTGGACCGCAGTGACGGGTCCAGGAGGTCGAGCAGCCGGGTCGAGAAGCCGTCATTGGGGAAGCTCAGGAATTTCCGGTAATTGCCAAAGGTTTCCAGGATGTTCCCGGAGGTGTCCAGGACAAACAGGCAGGCATCCAGCGAGGCAAATGTGTGCTTCAGAAGCTCATGCGCCTCCTCGTTGCCGACAGACACGCTGAACGGCCGCATCTGTGACGGGGACGGGGGCGGATGCGGCAAATCCTTGTAGCGCTGGTTCAGCACCCGCAGCCCGATGAAGCTGTGGTTCTTCTGCGCATTCGAGTAAATCCGTTCAATCTGATCCAGAGGGGCAAAGCCCATCTGTCCCCGGCCAGTGGTTTCGGCGGAGCCCAGGAACAGAAGCCCGCCCTTGCGCAGCGAATAGGACATCATGGAGAGCACGTTGGATTGCACCTCCGCCGACAGATAGATCAGAACGTTGCGGCAGATGATCAGGTCGGTGTGAATATAGGGTGCTTCATCAATCACGTTGTGCGGCGTGAAGATGATCTTGCGCCGCAGCCTGCTGGCGATCTGGATGCTGCCGGACGCAAAGGAGAGGAACTCTTGCCGCCGGTAAAATTTGGGGATCTCATCATTGGCTGCAAGCGGATAGATGCCGCGCTTGGCGAATTCCAGGGATTCCGAATTCACATCCGACGCGATGATCTTGAAATCGCGTGTGATATTGTTGTCCTGGCGGTAGGTTTCCAGAAGCAGAGCGACGGAATAGGGCTCCTCGCCGGTGGAGCAGCCGATACACCAGATTTTGACCGGCTGGCTTGTGTCGCCGCCCTCGAATAGTTCCGGCAGACGCCGCGACAGTTTATCCCAGGCGGCCGGATCCCGGAAGAAAGCAGTGACCCCCACCAGCAGCTCCCGGTGCAGGGTTTCCAGTTCGCACTGCGAGTTGGTGAGCAGCGTCAGGTAGCCCGAGAGCGTCGTCTGCTCTGTCAGCCCCATCCGGCGCACGATGCGCCGTTTCAGGGTGCCTTCCTTGTAGGTTTCAAAGCTGATGCCAGCCACTGTGCCGGCAAGCTTGAGGATCTCCTGATAGTCCCGTTCACTGTTTTCGAAAATGCCGGAAAGGTCGAACAGCTTGTTGCGCTCCAGTTCGAACACCTTGGACAGCTCGGGCAGGATGTCAGTAGGGGGCAGGGTAAAGTCGGCTTCGGTTGTTGCCAGCGCGGCAAAGGGCATGCCGTCGAATTCCGCCGTGTCGGGATCCTGGACAATGGCAATCCCTTCGCGCTCCTTGATGCTGCGCAGGCCGCGGCTGCCATCGGTGCCGGTGCCCGACAGCACGACGCCCACGGCGCGGGATCCGACTGCCTCGGCCAGGGAAGAGAAGAACAGGTCGATCGGCAGGTTCAGCTGATTGCGCGGGCTGGGCTTGGTCAGGGCAAAGCGCAGGCCTTCGAAATCGCTGGTGCTGGCGGGGCCTGCCTCTGAGGAATCCGCCGAGGTGCCTTGGATGACAACATTCCACTTGGGCGGCAGCAGATAGATCTTGCCCGGCTCTAGCGGCATGCCGTTTTCAACCACGCAGACATCCGCGGCGGTTTCCTTGCGCAGAATTTCCCCCATCAGGGAGTCATGATCCGGGGACAGGTGCTGCACGATGACAATGCTGTGGGAAAAACCTTCCGGCATGTCGCCCAGCATGGATTTGATCGCCGACAGCCCCCCGGCCGAGGCGCCGACGCCGACGATGTAAAAGGATGAGTCGACCTTGCCGATCGAATGTGCCGGGTCAGCCGCTGTGCCGTTGCCGTTCAGATTCGCGTTCTGTGTGTCAGAGTGTTTTCCAGCCATGACTGTTTTCCGCCTAAATAAACTTGCCCTGCAGCCCCTATGGCAGGGGTTTCCGGCCTGCCAGTGGGTGCTGCATCCGAAAGTGCATCTGCAATCTACGATTACCCGCTTCCCGGGAGTATCGCTTGTCCCGGTTTTTGCCACAAGGCGAATGGTTTTGGAAGGTAAAGCGGGGCTGGGGAGGACTTTGCCTGCTGCAAGGCGCCTCCCAGCTTTCCTGCAGGTTGGGGTCAGCCCGTCGAAACGCCCCGAAAACGCAGCGTCAAGCTTCCCGAAGCAGAACAAAGGGGGGTCATGTTATGCTTAAAAAAGAGTTAACATGTGGAGATCAATGTGAAATTATTAATTTATTATTATATCGTTAAAATGCGCTGATGGGTTTGTTTTTATTTACCTGCCCCGCCCTGAATGCTACCTAAAGGAGAATCTAAAAGTGAAGCTGACAAGGTGCCAGGGGTAGACAGATGAACGTCCTGCTGATCGAAGACGACGAATTCTGTGCCTTTCGCTTCCGTCAGCTTGTTCAGGCGCATTTGGACGGCTCCAGCGTGGAGCTGTGCGACAGTGAAAAGAAAGCATTGGGCAAGCTCGGAGAGATCGCTGCGGGGCGGTACGATGTGATTTTCATAGATCAGAATCTGCCGGACGGCCGTGGCGCCCGCGTCGCGCAGCGCATCCGGCAGGCAGAGGCCGGGCTGCGCAACAAGCTGGTCATGCTGACCTTCTGCGAAGATGACCGCACCAGGGCGGAGGCCCTGGCCTATGACGTTGACGGCTTCATGACCAAACCGGTGAACTGGCGCAAGCTGTCACGGTTTCTGATGGATGGCGACTACCGCTGGAACATTGCCGACCTGCCGGCCGATCTTGGGCTGTACCGGTCGCTGCGAAGCTCCTGAAGCTGGGGGTCGGACTGCGGCGCGGCCACCGGGGCTGCCGCCGGCGGCGATGGGCGGCGGCCTGGCAAAATGCCGCCACCTGCCGCGTTCTAACTGAGCCTTGTTAAGCTGCAATCAGCTGGATTTGCAGCGGCGCGGCG
Source organism: Leisingera sp. ABD4_442 (assembly GCF_056160905.1). Taxonomy (NCBI): domain Bacteria; kingdom Pseudomonadati; phylum Pseudomonadota; class Alphaproteobacteria; order Rhodobacterales; family Roseobacteraceae; genus Leisingera; species Leisingera sp. ABD4_442. The sequence goes on from NZ_JBSWYB010000011.1 coordinate 123,196, forward strand.
CCAGCAGCAATTTCCAGCAAGCGGTCGATGTTCGGATGCGCGCCGGGGCGGTTCTTTGCATCTGTGGTGTGCTCAGCAAAAACAGCAAGGCCGTGTGCCGCGGCCTTGGCGTCCAGGACTGTGAAATTCTGTTGCAAATACTGATACACGGCGAGCGAGCCCTGTTTGCCCGGCTGGTTTTCGATTGACGCGGCGGCGGTGCCATCCGGGGCGGTAAGGTCGATACGGGCAAGGCCGCCGATCGGCGGCAGAAGCTGCAGGTTGTCCTTAAAGGACGCAGTGGGCTGGATCATCGTTCAGTCCTGTTGTGGCAAGCGTTTGCGCGTGATTAACAGCTTTGGCCGGCTGCCGCCATGGTTCGGCTCCACCGCTGAGCCGCGTCGCCTGTATTCCCGGCTGCCAGGCCTGCGAAAGGTTTCAGCATTGCGGTGCCAGAGGGGAGGAGGGCCTTTGCTGGCTGTTCCGGAACATGCCCAGTATCCAAGAGCAAGCCTGCGGTGACGCGGCAAAAAAAGCCGGCTACATTCGCGCTGTTCAGGGTGCAACCGGGATCAACTGAAGGAATATCCGAATGAAACTCATCATGGCTTTCCTGGCGTGCAGCGCCCTTGCCACGGGGGCTCTCGCGCATTCCCAGGTGGACACAACGACACCTGCGGATGGTGCCCGGATTGCTGCCGTTCCGCTGGAGATTGCCTTTGATTTTGCAGATGAAATCCGTCTGACCCGGGTTGAGGCGATCCACCGGGATGGGGCTCCGGCAGTGCTGGACCTGGACGGGCAAAAGAGTTTTTCCCGCAGCTTCACGCTGCCTTTCCAGGGTGTGGGGAAAGGCACCTACCGGATCGAATGGCGGGGGTTGGGAATTGACGGGCATCCAATGCAGGGCGCATTTCAGTTCACGGTAGAATGAGCATGCCGGACATCTGGGGGGCGGGCGCGCTGCTTGCCAAGCTGATCCTGTACGCCGGTGCGACCGGCGCAACAGGGCTGGTGCTGATCCGCCTTGCCTACCCGGGGCTGGTTGCGCCGCTGCGTGCCCGGATCAATGCGCAAGCCGCGGTGCTGGCCGGTGTTGCCCTTGCCGCCGCGGTTTTGGGCTTTGCTCTGCGCGGTGCGGCGCTGACCGGCAGTGCCGATGGCATGACCGACCCGGAAATGCTGGGGCTGCTGTGGCAGACCGCCGCCGGCAGCGCGCTGGTTTGCCGCCTGGCCGGCGCTCTACTGCTGCTCGCGGGGCTTCTGTTGCCTCGGGCAGGCCCTTGGACCGCATTGGCGGGCGGCGTCCTGTTGCTCTGGTCTTTCACGCAGATCGGTCACATCCCGGTGCAAGGGCAGCTGCCCCTGCGGGTCCTGCTCTTTGCGCATCTTGCTGGCATCGCGTTTTGGATCGGCGTCCTGAGCCCGCTGCGGGACCTGTCCCGCAAGCCTGAGCACCTGGAGCAAGCTGCATTGCTTGGCCGCAGGTTCGGGCAGGCGGCCATGATTGCGGTTCCCGGCTTGCTTTGTGCTGGCCTGCTGATGGCTTGGCAGCTGCTTGGCGATCCGCGGCTGCTGCTGACAACAGGCTATGGTCAGGCATTGCTTCTTAAGCTGGCGCTGATCGCTGCGGTGCTGTTCCTGGCGGCCCTGAACAAGCTGCGGTTTGTCCCTGCCTTGCAGGCAGGCGGGGCGCGCGCCGGCAGGCATTTGGCACGTGTGATCGAAATAGAGGCCATGATCCTGCTGGCCGTGCTTGCGGCGACGGCAACCTTGACCAGCGTTCTGACGCTTCCTGGATAAGGCGCGCAGGAACTCTGATCGTACTGCGCTTGGTAAACTGCCAGCAAGAAACCCAGCCTGTGCATTAGCTCTGGCCGCCGCCTTGTCTGTGGGAGCAGAACCGGCCAGGCTGCTGGTTCTGCGCGGTTCAACTGTGAATAAAACTCTCCTGCGCAGTCTGAGGGAACAGAACGGGACTGAAGCAAGAATGTTGAGGAGTATGCTGAGAGATGGGCGCCAAAAAACCGAAAAGCGCTGGAGGCGAGTACCGGAATCGAACCGGTGTACACGGATTTGCAATCCGTGAAATGCACGTTTCATAGGTGAACATAGAAGAGCGCGCCACCTGCTTTAGCCTTGAAAATAAGGGCAATTGTGATTATAGCTGAACATAGCAACACCTCCTTACACTCACGATCTATGAGACTAAAAAGAGACTAAAGTGAAACTGCGACTGACCGACATGGCGATCAAGAAGCTGTCTCTTCCTGAGAAGGGACAGGTGACTCACTGGGATGAAGTCATGCCAGGATTTGGTTTGCGGTGCTCAACAAAGAGCAAGTCTTTTGTGGTCATGTACGGGGAAAAACGCCGCCTCAAGACGTTGGGTCGCTACCCAAGCCTGTCACTGTCTGATGCTCGTGCGCAGGCTAAGCGCTTCTTCGTTGAGATAGAAGATGAAGAAGATGCGCCTTCTCGACAGGCTGTACTATTCGAAGATGCCAAGAAGCGTTTCCTCAGCGACTGCGAGAAACGCAACAAGCCACGTACCGTGGCTGACTATACTCGGCTGCTGAACAGGCATTTCAACTTCAAAGAGGATGTTCAGGACGTCACGCGCAAACAGGTGATGGAGGTGGTGTCGAGCTTGTCAGGTACACCATCAGAGCAGTCTCATGCCTATGTAGCCATCCGCACCATGATGAACTGGTGTGTGCGGCATGGTCTCATTGAACATTCCGTCGTGCCACCGATGAAGCAGACGATGAAGGCGCGAGATCGCGTGTTGAGTGAAGATGAACTCAAACAAGTGTATCGGCGCGCTCTGGAGACCCCCTTCCCATTCGGGCCAATTGTACAGCTCTTGATCCTAACCGGACAGAGGCGCACTGAAATCGGGCTTCTGCGCAGGTCCTGGATCAATGGGGATGAAGTGACATTCCCCGAAGGTTTTGCCAAGAACAAGCGAGAACACCGCATCCCCTTGTCACCTTTGGCTCAAGACGTGATTTCAGGTTTGCCGGATACCGGCGACTTGCTGTTCCCAGCGGCTACTGATCCTGAAAAGCCTTTCTCCACCTGGGCTTGGCACAAAGCGAGGTTTGATGAAGGGTTAGAAGATGTTGATCCTTACACCCTTCATGACCTGCGACGCACCTTTGCCACTGTGCACGCCCAAATTGGCACCCCGATACATGTTACAGAGAAGCTTCTAAACCATGTTACAGGCACAATCAGTGGGGTTGCCGCAGTTTACAATCGGCACTCCTATTTTGATGAGATGCTACGAGCCACACAACACTTTGACGCCTACATTGGAGACTATTTATTCTAATAATTGCCCTACTTTCTGACTTTTAAAACTCACACAGGTGATCCTTGGACAAGAAGAAAATTGGTCTCCTCATAAAGCTGTTGCGCGAAGATAATGAAGAGACGCTAGAAGAATTTGCCGAGAAATGCGGCATTGGTGGGGGGAAGTCATACCTCAGCAGAATCGAATCTGGGACACGTACACCTGGAACAGAAGTTCTCCAAAAAATCGCCTCACGCTTTGAAATGACGGTGCAAGATCTATGGATGCATCTGCTCTCGTTTGAGAGCAGATGCATCTTCAAAGTGGACAAGAACAGAATATCCTCTTTTCTCGGACGTGAGGAAAAAATGGATGAGCTAAAGGGACATCTTGAACTTCCTGGACAACAAATTCTGATATCAGGTCTGCATGGGATTGGGAAAAGTGCACTCGCACGAGAGTTTTGCTACGAGATGGCCTTGGAAAAGTGTCACATTATTTGGTTAAGCTGTCGATCGCTTTCATATCATGAAGCTCTTTTCAATTTGGCATGGGAGCCATTTTATTCGGGGCGTAAGAGCAGTAACAGAGAAAAACAATCTGCATTTGTCAACCAATGGCTGGCCAGTTTCCCTGAGCGTTGTGTGTTGGTGTTTGATAATGTGGAAACAGAAGAGTTTTTTCAGGAGGCGCGCTTCACTCCGAATATCACAAGTATTTTTACAAGCCGTTATGCCTTTTCTAACTTTGAAGGAGTGGAGCTGAAAGTTGAAAGGTGGAGCTTTGATGTTGGGGTGCGCTTTCTGAAAGAACGTCTAGGAGGCAGGAGCTCAGATTTTGTTGAGTTGTCGAAACTGTGTGGCGGCATACCTATTATCTACAATCAAGTATGTGTATTGCTGCGAAAATGCCCAGATGTTTCCGCTGAGAAACTGGTTGAAAATTTTCATGAAAAGGGTGATTATGCGCACCGAGTTATGGAGTTATTTAAGCATTCAGTTATTGAAACGTTGGACGCCCTTGGTTCAATTTTTGAAAAGCCTCTCGTGGAGGCGTGTGTCTTTGTTGTTTTTAATGCACATAAGAGTGGTGTCAAATTCGAAGTGGCAGTTGAGTTTGTTCAAGTCTTAATTTCCGATGTTGACGGGGATCATGTTAGAGGAATTTTCCGAGAGATAATTTCTTGGAATATCTTGGAGTATGATAAGCGCACGAGGTCAATAATAGTTTCCGATCAGCATAGAAAAGTTGTGGAAGCTAGGTATTCTATAGGTGAATCGGAAGAATGGAATTCCATCGTAAAGTTCTGTTTGAAGTCACTTCCCTACTGTAGAAAACTGAAAGAAACCGACGCAGAGGATTCTGCTTCTTGGCCTAGATATCAAGTATATGTCAAACATATAATGGGGTATTTGCTGAACCGATCGCTGGGAGGTGCAAGTAAAAGCGAGATTGTTGCAGTTCAGGGAGTTGCTCTCTACTTGTCGGCAATGGGTCAGCATCAAGCTTCTGTCAAGATACTTGAAAATTTACTTCAATCCGAAGGTGCAGCCTGGGAGATGAATCTACGTGAAGAAGTGAAACGAGATATTGCACATCGTTACATTTATTTGGATCGGTTGAAGAATGCAGAGGGGTTAACGAGAGAAATCATTGGAGCCTTGGAGGGGGGTGAATGCTTAGACCGAGAACTTCTTGCCAACTCTTATATTACCTTAGCTAACATTTTGGATCGCGTGGGGGGGTATGAGGAAGCTTTAGAGTTTTCCCAAAAAGGCGCTTTAGCTTACTATGATTTGTGCCTGGACCTGGAATCAGAAAAGAGATTTTGGATTGCGTGGCATAATTTCACGAAGATTCAATTGAAACAGATAAGGACTGATGGTGAAACGGAAATGAAGCGGTTGTCAAAGATGGCTTTGCTCGGCTTGGAGGGAACTATTTCCGTGCGTGGTGGGTATTGCCACAATGACATACCTCACAGGATAGAGCTAATTAGGTCAATTGCAAAGAAACGAAAAAAGAGGCGAGTTGAAAAGATCTGCGAACTTTGCAAGAGCTATATTATGAAAAAAATTGAGAGTATGGCGGACGGTGAAGAGCAGGTTGAAGCTACTGATGAGGCACAAGATCATATTAAATTTGGATTTCGATTTGTTGAGTCGATTAAAAAAGGATCGCCAGGTGGTTCTGGCGACCCTGTTGGTTTTATAGCCAGTGCAGAAAGAATTGTGCTAGCTGAGCTAAGGCGATGATCAGCAATATTCTTCTGTTGCTGAAGTCTAACCATGTCAATAATGCTGCGACACTCATAATGAATAGAATGATGCCGGATATGTAGTAGGTCATTTGCGTGCTCCTGTTAAAAGAGCGGGCCCGCGATGTTGCGCAAAATGAAGCTACTAACCGAAAACAGAATTGTCGTTGTACAGAGTTGTAGAGAAGTTGTAACCCGCGAGCTTTCCTTGGCTACACCCCCAGAAGCTCACCCAATTTATGGGTCACCGGTCGCATAGGGTCTACAAATCCAAGATCATAGATCATGGTAGTATCTAGGTTTCCTCTGTGATCAACGTAGTGAGACACGTCTTCCCGTCGCACACCTTGACCAGTGATCATCAAGGAAATCGCCATGCGTTTAAGATCATAGAGTTGAAAATACTCAGGAACGCCATCAAGCTTCTTGAAGCTTTGAATAGATCTCTTGAAGTTGTCACGTGGCTGAGATGGGTCTGAATGGTTCGGGAACAGTAATCCACTCTCAGGCCAGCGCCCTCGTTGCTCCCTCACCAGATCAGCGACCTTCGGATGGATTGGAACCGACCGATACGCATACTCGTACCGATTGCGAGAAAGCTTGATCCCCTTTGTGTTGTGTTTGTGCCAGATGAGGCGCTCGAGGTCGAAGTGCTCGAACTTGTCCTGTTTCACCTCTGCCGGACGCGCCATCGTGAGGAACAATATGCCCATGAAAGCACAGAGCTCTGTTAGGTGTTCGTGCTGACGCGTAAAGTGGCCAGCCTGGAGGGCGGCTAGACGCTTCTCCTCCCCTGCAAGCCCCTCCAGATTGACAGCAGTACGCATTGGGGGATTGAACACGTGCCAAGCAATTTCTCGAACCTGTTCAGGCGTATAGTCGCGGCGCTGTTTGATGACCTTTCTCTTCGTGAATGGGTCACATGGATTGCGCATATCGACGTACTGCATGCGGATGGCCCAGTTGAAGAGGGCTTTTAGCTGCTGAAGAGCGTTGTTGGCTGTGCTGTCTGACCGAAACTGTTGAATATACGGCCCGATGTGGCGCGGCGTGATGTCTATCATCGGTACATCGCGGAAGGTTTCACCAATCGTGACTTTGTATTTGCGTCTTTGTCCCCGGTTTGAGGTTTTAGGCGGCTCCCAAGTCCACGGTGCAACCAAGCGTCCAAACTCTGATCGATGTGTTTTGCTCTTGGAGGCAAGTTGCTGAGCGTAGTAAGCATCAATCACCTCACCGAAGGTTTCGGCATGCTTTTTCCGGTAATCCACGCGAACATTTGCGTCAGGATCAATGCCTTGTTCAATTTCCGTATTGCGCTGTTTGACGATGAGACGTGCGGATGACACGTTCATGGTGTCTGGAGTGCCAATAACTTTTCTTCGAGCCTTGCCATTATAGCGGTAGTTGTGAATGAAGGATTTTGCGCCTTGAGATGTTATGCGAAGTCCGAGACCGGAAACAGAATCATTTCGCATTTTGCCGTCCACACCAAGCGCACAATCTCGGATGATTTCTTGAGACTTGGTGGGTTCGCAAATTGATGTTCTAACAAGTGTGTCGGTAAGGTATAATCGTGCCAAAATTCCTTCAGTTTTTTTGTTTCTCGTGTACGTCTGGTGTACGCATTTTGGCATAAATTGTGAAAAAATTGCAATATTAAATTTTTTAAAAATTATGATATATTGTTGAAAATCAATAACTTATACACACATCCTCAATATTCATATTGCATGCAAAATCGGTTTGGGACCAGAGGGTCGTAGGTTCGAATCCTATCTCCCCGACCATATATTTCAATAACTTACCCAACACCTCATAAAGCTACACCTCGCCATGTACGTTTCATGTACGCATTTCGGCAATCTCGCATTTCACTTCTCGGAGGTGATTTGGGTAATTTCAACAGTGAAATTAATTGACAAAACGGGACATTTGTGGTTAAATATTTTCAATGTCGCAGCTATGCGGCTTTTTTATTTTGGGGCGCCGGGTGGCGCCCTTTTTTCGTTAATTTAGATAAAGGGTGTATATATATGAGTGGACAACCTGCCATGATATTTCTGGAGCATGAGCTCCAACACATGCTGACCGAAACAGCCAAACAAGCTGCTCAAGAGGTCATTGACAGTTTTAAATCAGAACTGAGCACTGATCCTAATGAAGTCGTGATCCGCAAACTGCGGAGATACCTCGCAGATCGTCGGTCAGTTGCCAATCCGCGTGATCAATGGGCCAATGGGCTGCACATTCGAAGCATCAAGACAAACACACGCGGCAAACCTAGATCACAGTCTTGGTTCCAGCAATTCAAGGTAAAGAGTGGCCTCAATGACTGTTTCAGCCGCAAATCCCTGTCCTCAGGTGGTTTCCGGGAGTGGTGCTTTGAAGATATTGCCAATGCCTGGGAGCAATCTCAGTTCTAATCCCACATGCGCTCCGCAATCTGCCGTTCCTCCGGCCCGAGTGCCTGGGAATAGATTGCGGTGGTCTCCAATCGGCTGTGCCCCAACCAACGCTGTATAAGATGGAGCGGTACACCTCGGGTGACAGCATGGACAGCAAAGCTGTGACGCAATCCTCTGGCGGTTGCCTGGGGGCCAGATATACCAGCGTCTTGCATGACCGTTTTCACAATGGTCCATGCCTGGGTGCGCTTCCAGGGGAACAGAGGCTCAAAGCCATCTGACAGAGCAGTGATCAGAGATCTCGAAACAGGCACTTGCCGATATATGATCTGGCCGCGTTTCTTCAGCGTTCGGAAGATCACAGCCCTCTCATCAAGGGATATGTGTTCCGGCTTCAGCGCCAGCACCTCCGACAATCGCCCGCCTGTCCAAAGCAATGTCAGGCATAACAGCCGGGCTTTGTCTGGTTGTTCATGGGCAGCAGCAAGAAAGCGGTCACGTTCAACGGCATTGAGATATTTGCGGTGGCCGGTGGAGGTAAGAAGCGACGGCCCGGACATCAAAATATGCCCCTTGGTGCGCGCTGTAACTTCGCCCAGGATGTTTTTGCTTTCGTTGAGGTTTGTCTGCCTTTTTCCGCCGAACAGTCTTCCCCATTCTGTTCGGTGAAGAAAAAATGCCCTTTGTTTCAAAGGTGTAGAGATTGCCGAAGCAACCCTTACCGGAATCCTACATGAAGCAACGACTCCTGTTCAATCGCAAAATCAACCTTTTGCAAGGCGCTGAACAGAATGGGGAATTCTGTTTGATCCTACAGGAGTTACGCGATGCGCAAAATGGGCTGGATGCTGGGGCTTTTGCTCTGCTCTGGGTGTGTCACAACCGAATTGCAGTACAAAGAAGGCATTACACCTCTTCAACGGAACCGGGATGTTGAAGCCTGTACCAGACAGGCAACCAAGCGTGCCCCGGTGGCCAATGTCTCTCATACGAGCCAGCGCTACTGGGTTCCGGCACGGCAGCATTGCAATAGCAAAGGCTGCTTCTGGCAGGGCGGTTATTGGGCGGGCGGGCAAACGACCGTCACAGACCAAAATATCCCCGCTCGAAAGCGGGCTTACGGTCAGTGCATGGCTCGAAAGGGGTATCAGCCCCTCGCCACACAAGGTTGCACGGGCAAAGTCAGAGAGGCTGTCATGCGGACGCCGCAAGGGCGCTATCCGCGCCTGACAGCAGAGTCGTGCACCGTTGGCATGTCTGACGGCACGCTCAAGGTCTACACGCCGTAGGCCGTCCCTTTCCCACTTTCATCAATCTCACCGCCCAGCAAAGGAGTTTCTCATGGGCATTTTTGACGACGACGACGGCGATCTCTTCGGCAGCAAGAAGAAGCCCTATTCAGACTTTGACAAGATCGGCGGGCACTCGGGAATTTCCGATGGCATGTCTGGCACCAACCGCTACCGTTCCGGCGGTATTAATCATGGCCTGAGTGTCGGCCAGCAAATCGCGGCAGACGATGCCTCCAACGACATCGACGCGCTGTTCGTTGGTAAGTCCAAGGAGAAAAAGAGCTTCTGGTAATATCACTAAAGTTGCATCACTGTGCCCCGGGAAACCGGGGCACTTTTGATTCCAAAAGGAAAAAGATAATGCAGGAAACCTACAATCAATGCGGCCTGAACGGGACCAGTAAAGTGGATCGCTGGATGGTCGGTGAAGATAGCCCCGTATTCGTTGGAACCAAGAAACTCGGTACCTTGCAGGATATTAGCAGCGATTGGACAGCACGGATCATCCTTGCAAATGCCATCTACTTTAATGCTGTCAATGTTCTTGATGACGATGAAGCGGATGACGTTGTACTGCAAACCTTTATGCATGGCGGAGATGCCGGGCAACTGGCTATCGCGACCGCATATGAATGGGTCTACGAACAAATAGAAGCTGACAAAGTTCCCTCGCAGATCGCGTCACGAATTGCCCTGTATATGTATGCCATTAACTGGACTGTCACCGTACCTCATGCCTCTTTTGAAGTGCGCGTTTTTGAACCGCTCAAACCAGAAGATTGCATTATTGGGCTGACGCAGTTTGATGATGGCGATTATGGATTAAGGCTTGGTGAAATCACCAGTGACAGGGAGACGATTGCTTCCATGAATATGGAGGTCAGCCGTTTGATCGTCACAGGATATGCTGACGTGGATCATATGTATTTCTCAGAGAAAGAGAACCTGTTGGCATGTGCAGGAGTTGCGCAAAAGTACCTCAAAGAAAAGTGGGGATACGACTTCTCTGTGAAAGACGAAACCTGAGTATTCCTCAAGCTATTGCCCAAAAGAGGGAGCTGACTGTTCAGCTCCCTTTTTTCTTAGTCCGACAGCTACAGAGTTACTGAATCAGAAGATCTTCCTCAGCGGTACCGCCCTGAATGGCTTCTTTGAACCATCCCGGCTGACGTCCGCGACCGCTCCAGGTCAATGCTGGGTTTTCAGGGTGGCGGTACTTCGGCTCAACAACCTTTTTAACCTTGGCTCCCTTAGCGCCAAAAACCTCGTCAATGCTGACGCCCAGTTCTTTGGCCTTAGCGGTCAAAACGTCACGGGCTTCTGCCAGCTTGCGGGCTTCAAAGGTTTTGATGGCTGCGCCAACTTCCTTTTCAAGAGCCTTCAGTTCTTCAAGAGACATATTGTTGAGATCAGTCATTGCCTGTCTTTCACTATGTATAAGATTGAATGGGGTGTGCCGGTATAAATGTACTTTGTCCAGCTTGAAATGATTAAAGCCATGAGGTCAATCCGGCATGTTCCAATAAAACCGCCAGTGTGCCCCCTCTATAATGGACACGGGTTTCAAGAGCATCTTGGAACCCTGCCACGTGGCGAACGCGGGGGTAGCAAGGACAAGGGCGCGCAGGTGATTATTTTGGTGCGCGAGGAATGGTGATCAATTCGGAGAATTGAGCAGCAGGGGAAAATAATCACCTGTGCGGGCGAAGCCTTTACCCATTGGCCGCGCGAGGGGCAGCGCCCCTGAGCACTAAACAGTAATGGCGCAACTTGTTTGCGCGTGCTGCCAGGCAGCACTGGGGGCGAGGCAACGCCTCGGCGGGGGTATCCCCCGATGGCCAACGGCCATGCACGGCTGCGCCGTCACTCCAGCAACGCGGGAGTGACGGCGCTCGGTTTGCCTCCCTTACCGCCATTATTAAGAGAAAATGACAAGTGACGGGCAAATGACGGGCTGAAACACGAACGGTCTCTCATCATTTCTGATCATTTCGTCGCAGGAAAATCGGCTTGCCGGTATAATCCCCATGAAACCTGGAAAGAGGACGTGCTGTCCATCTTTCCCGAACCATCTCATCCCATTTTACAAAGGAGACACTGCATGATCATGGATCATCTCAAACCGCCTTGAGCGGTCTGTTCACGAAGATACGGCATCACGCCGAACCTGCTGCGCATCGCAGCACATAACCTGAAATCCTGCCTCCGGGCGTATTTCCGCCCATTGGGGCAACAGACACAAGCGCCAAGGGCGCTTGTCCGTCTGGGCCAGTTTTCCGCTCCTGCGGACCGTCCAGCCTGAGGGCTGCCGGTTGGCCATCAACACTAAACAGTATTTAAACAACAGAAAGAAAAGGAGATGGACAATCTCACTATGGACTTGGTGCGCCTCACCAAGCGTAACCGCGATGGTTCTTTTGGGACGCAAAAGAATCGTAAACGAGGCCTGACAGCCATGGCGGCAGAACTGAAACATCTGGGCTATTCCCTAAAAACAGCCCGCTCCATCAAGCCAAAGCATGTAAATGCCCTGGTTGATCACTGGCGGGACAGTGGCCTCACCAAAGCCACCATCCGGAACCGGATGAGCTGGCTTCGATGGTGGGCGCAAAAGGTGGACAAGATTTCGATATTGGACAAGGACAACGCCACCTATGAACTCAATGATGACCGCACTGAACGGCAGAACATCGCCTTCACGCTGCACCCGGATCAATTGAACGCGCTGACTGATCGCCATGTGCAGGCTGCTGTCATGCTGCAAGCTGCATTTGGGTTGCGCCGGGAAGAAGCGATGAAGTTTATTCCGAAGGAGGCCATCAGAAAGGATTGCCTGAAACTCAAGGGAAGCTGGACCAAAGGTGGGCGCCCGCGCACGGTGCCGATTGTGTCCCAGTATCAGCGGGTTGTGCTGACTGCGGTGAGCCAGATCGCCATGGATGGCAGTTTGATCCCGGAAGAGCGCAGCTATGCCCAGCACATGCGGATTTATGAGCGCCAGGTGCACAAGGCAGGTATCGCCCGGGCGCATGGCCTGCGCCACAGATACGCGCAAGCCCGATATGAAAAGCTCACAGGCATGAAGTGCCCTATCAATGGAGGTCCTGGACGCTCCCTGATGAGCGAAGAGCAATATGAGCTGGATCGCCAGGCACGCCAGCGGATCTCCAAAGAGCTCGGCCACAACCGCATCGAGATCACCGATGTGTATCTGGGCCGCCTTCTTCAGGGAGGGGCCGCGCTATGTTTGTGAGCCTGTTCATCATCCTGGGGCAATTGATCTGGCTGCTTGCGATGGCAGTACACGCCATCATGCATGGGCTCGTTGTGCTGCTCAGCAAGCTGATCCGATGAAAAGGCTATCATCTTTAAGCTGTGTTTCGTATCAAAGAACCACCCTGGGGCTTTCCTTGGGGCATCGCGATGCTCCTCAACAAGAGGAGTATTGTGATGAAGATGTTGAGCAAGCGGCAGGTGACTGAATTGGTTCTGTATTCACCGCAGCACATCGCGCGTCTGGAAGCGGCAGGCAAATTCCCCAAGAGGGTAAAGCTGGGCCACAACCGCGTGGGGTGGGTTGAGGATGAGGTTCAGGACTGGCTTCAAAGTCGCATCGACGCACGTGATCAACGCCAATGACTCTCCTTGGCGAGAGCGGGAGGACTGGCCGAGAGGTCAGTCCTTTTTATTTCTTCTAAATCCGCTGTTAGGTGAACCAGCTAAACACCAGATGTGTCACAGGATACCGTTCCTATCAACGAGTCGGTGGTTCAAAACTATTTGCTGTTTGGAACGGTTGGCAAGTTCTGGCCATGCCCGCTATGCCTAAACCTGTGTCCTCGCACCAAGAACAGTGCCCGCCTAATCGTATCAATTTCATCCAGCGTAAGACTGGAGTTTTTCAACAACCATCGATCACCGTATTCTATAACAGATCGAATGTCCCCGTTTGCCTCTTTATGAACCTCAAGAAATTCTTGGAACTCTTGGTCACTAGGTTCCTTGTAAACCATTGGGAGGCCGCGAAACTCTTTGGGGGACAGCTCCAAAACGCCTCCACCATAAAATCTACCATCAATTTCGGAAAACAGCAGCGTTAGGGAGTTGTAAAATGAGTAACAAACTCCGCGTGCGCTAAACCCGTCGCGCACTCTTAATCCATAAGCTGTGTCCGTCAGGTAAACATCAGCCTCATTTAGGTGCATTTTAGGATAGCTGTGTGACCTCTTAAAGATAAAAGCCTCTTCCTTTTTGACGATCGGGACCTCATACCAGTTCTCGCGATTTCGGCATTTATAACCCAAGTTGACCCCAAGGTCTTCGCCTTCATCGAGATATTCTTGCAAACTTGTCGAGATTTCAGCATCCCTTTGCTTCACGGATAGCAAAAATGACGGGTTGCTATTCGTCAAATCATCAAATGCAGAAGGCGATAGAACTATTTCATTTGAGGGAATGCTGCTCTTTTTCAGAATGGGAATAACAAAGTTTTCCAACCCTCGTCGAAGGGCCTCATCTTTTCGCAAAATGAAAAAATCATTGGCGCCTGAAACTATGCCTGGGGCGCTGCCGGAAAAATCACTGACTTTCTTAACCCTACCTCGGATTTCTCGTAGTAGGGTGAGGATTTCTTCATCAAGCAGAAATCCATTTAATTCCAAGCTGTTGTGATCACTTTCGCCAAGCTCAACACTTGTTGTCTGTGAGTTTTCAAGTGTGGCAAAATTTCCTACCGCATTCAAAAACAAGCCGGATCCAGACCTGGATTTTCGTTGCCCTACAAACAATACTGCATCCTGGTCGATTGATCGAAAAGCACGCTCACGAGAGATGAACACATCCACACGCTCAAATTCGTTCTGAGCTCTCTTTAATATTTCTTTTCCATAAGACACAGTCATGATTTCATAAGGCAACACAAACGCGAGAACCCCATCATCGCTCAGCATCTTAACTGCAGAAATCCAAAACGCTGCCCAGGCGTTCTTCAATTTTGAGACGGGGTAGTCAGCCAGCTCGCCAATTTCTGAGACTGCTTGTTTGAATGAGCTAGAGAAGTTTTGCTTTTTGATAAATGGCGGGTTCCCAACAATAAGGTCAAATTTCTGAGAGCTGGAAGAAATTCTGTTAACGGAAAACTCCGCGAAGTCACCCTTCACAAAGTCAATTTCAAAATGATTGAAATGGTTGTGAGAGCGGCAAATCTGAATCGCACGCTCATCAATATCAACAGCAGTCACATGAGAAATGTTGTTGTACAATTCGTCAAGTTTAGAAAGAAATGCCCCGTCGCCAACACTCGGCTCAAGGATTGAAAGAGGGCGCTCGGGTAATAGAGGCTGAGCGTAAGCAAGCAGCGACCGCACCACTACAGATGGTGTGTAAACTGCCCCAGTTTTTTGTATCAGCTCTCTATCACTGATTGTTTGCGGAAAGCTCATAATGCTCGAACTTTTTTGTAAGCCCCTCAAAACGTTCAAGAAGCTCTATATATTTTTCACCTTTTGGCAGGCCAGCTTCGCGATAACGAACCAGCAACGGCTCGATTTCAGCGCGCAACATCCTTGCCTGTCTAGCTTGCCACAACAACTCATGACGCAGCAAGCCAAGCCGTAACTTTCTGGCCATGTAACGCCCAAGTTCCGTTCTACCAACGATTTTTCCTGAAGCCTGACGCTCCAAATGCTCATCGTATGCGTCATCACATGGATCAACAAACCCCTCAAAACCATTGTTGGGTTGGCTTGAATCTTCTCCAACCCAATGATTTGACTTGGGAATATTGCAGAACCGACAGGCATAAACCAAGTTTTCGTAGACCAGCTCCAACTCAGGGAACTGATTCTTGGGGGCAAAGTGGTCTATGTGAAAAGCAATACGGTCAGTCCGTAAGTCACTATCGTCGCAGTATCCGCAAGCCTGGTTGAAATCTTCACGAAGCTCGGGACGATAGTCTCGATAGGCAGTTTTCTTTGGGGAGCCTGTGCGTCTGTTAGGTTTCACGCTGTGAACTTTATTCATGACTTATCAAGTTCCGCCTTCATTTCTTCGATGAGCTTTCTAGTTTCAGAAATAAGCTCATCTCTTCCTGCAAATAGGGTTTCCTTCGCTACTGAGGGCATCCCACTATCGGCTCCTAAGCTTGCTTCGATCATGCCGTCCAACTGAATAATGCGATCTACTTGCTTTCCGTTGCGCTGCTCTGCCGGAATATCAATCAATTCCTCTAGTTCGTTCTGCCAAGACTCGAGGCGAGCATGGTAATGTTCTATTTGCTTTACAATTCTATTGAAGAGTGTTCCATCGCCGTGTTCGCCCTTCGGGTGCTCCTTGGAGTACACCTTATTGACGTCTGCGGCAGAAGAAAGGGCATCATCTTCAAAGGAGGTTCTAATAAAACAGGGAAAGTCAAATCTCACCGCTTGAAATGCCGAGACGATATCTTCTCCCGAATAATCTAATGGGCCCGCTTGCGTAAGTTGAAAATCGGTAACAAGAGCATCAATCTTGAGCTCTAAAAGGCGGCTGACTAGATCATCCAGTTGGGCATCTGGGTGAAGCGTAAATACTTCTCCAAATAGATCGCTTATGATCACATCTGTTTCAAAGTTGTCACGTTCGTCTTGTTGCTCATCAATATATGCAATGTTGGGCTTAAATTCCGCCATTAGTTTGCCTTCGAAATTTATTGATTGTTGTCTTTTGCGTGAATTGGCAGGCTGATAGAAAGTTTGAAACCTGGTTCACCTATTTCAGAAATCCGTTGAACACTTCCTCCATAGTCATCCAGAATGCCTTTGGCAAGCCACATACCTATCCCTGTTCCTGTGCCTACACCATCTTCAACGCCATCTTCTGCCTTGGCAGATTTGCCATAAATAAAAATATCCTCCGGAACACTGAAGATATCAGACAGCCCGGGGCCATTATCCTGGTATTCAATTAAAATCCTATCTCCATCTAGCTCACTTGCCCTAATTTTAATTATTCGCTTTTCAAGATTTTGAGGCCTCCAGAAGGCTTCAATGGAGTTGACAATCAGATTGTAGAAGATGCTGTCCAGGTCAATCTCGTGCGCCAGCAAGTTTAATCCCATACCTTCATTTTCACTTAAATCCATATGAACCTGGGAGTCGTCCAAAAAATCACTCCAATATTCACGTACGGACTTGAGGTAAAGTCCTATATCTACCTCTTTGCGGCGACGCTTCTTGGGTGAGACTGCCGCCAAAGCGAACTCGAGCCATCGGCTAATCTTTTCATCTTCACTCTCCCATCTATCCAAAAGATTATAAGGATTTGCCGCAGGTTTAAGACTGGACACCTGATCTTGGTCGACTACTGGCCTTAGCAACCCTTCCATTCGAAAGCGTCGAGCGCCCAAATTAGCCTTGATTTGCTTGAGCTCATGAGTAAATGACACCAAGACTGTTCCTAGCGTCGCCATTCCTCTCATTACCTGCAAGTCATCCTTCAGCTCATTTCTTTTCTTTTCAGAAATATCGAGGGCAGCAGCAACAGCTTGTGCCTGAGACTGAGATCGATCGCTCTGATCCTCATCCTCATCCTCGACCTCATTAGAGCTGTCGCTAGGTTTGGAATTATCTTTCTTGCCTTCCTTCTGCGCGTCTTTGCGCAATTGATCAGCGATTTTCTTCCCTTCTTCTAGAGTGGCTTCTTCTTCACTATCTATTGAGTAGGCCTTTTCGAAGTGAAAATAAGCGTAGGATCGATCTCTCTCAAATTCGGATATAAGGCCGATTACTATATCCCGGAATTTCGCGAATGCTCTGTCGTTCATAATTCCTTCGCGGTTAGACTGGTCGCCAAGTTGCGGGTTTTTGTCCTTAGTTATGTGGATTGTACCTGCGACTTGTTGCGGTGGGACTGTCCAACTCATTCTAGAAACTGCTGCAGGGTTGCCACCTCTTCTTTGCCCGAGGAGCAACCAATCAGAACCTTGCGTTCCTGGCTCCCCATAGGGGCGAACTCTAAAATCATCTCGATAGAGACGAATGCCTCCCGAGGACTTCAGCCAACGCCGCCTTTTTGTGGCGTCAAAGGATTTCTGAGGATACTTCTTAAGAATATCTGTGTTTGGCGATTGGAGCTTGAAGAAGTAAAGGGTAAAACTAAAAGGCCCAATTGACAGGTAATCATCTAGTAAGGATTCGTCGCGCAGGCGTAAAACATCTTTAAGTGAGGTGGAGTACGTTACCTGTCCTCTTTCGAAATCTTCTCGTGTGAAGGGAGCTTCCTTCATTGCAGGAAAAGTGAAAGTTGTTTCGCTAATTTTGGAAAAATCAATTTCATTCCGCACGATATCAACTGAAACTGTTCCACACTCCTGGACTGTTGCTTCTAGCTTGTAGTCGAACTGATCGGGCGGAGGATTTTCAATCCAGCCGCTGTCCTCAGTCGCTCGATGATCATGCACAAATATATTAAACTCACGCTGATCCCTTGGAGGAAGCAATGCTTCAAGGGTGTTCCTTAAACGCTTACTATCTCGCATGTCCCAAGCATCATGCAGCTTGGATATTTTTATGGCTGTTCCCTGGGTGAAGTTAACTTCCTTTGACTCTCCATTATTTCGTGGCGTTTCTTTTGGTAAAACAGCTTCCAAGCCGCATGCTCCAATAACTTCTCTAAAGGAACCTTTTTCTGTCTCGAGTACAGCTTCGACATCACCAATTGTCTTCCCAACACCTTCGAACTCACCCCAGTCAACCATCCAATGAACTAGATTGGAAGGGCCTTCTTCCGCGGAATAAAACTCACACTCCTGTCCAAGACGATCAAGCGCGAAACGTCCAATACCTTTCGCCCCTGTAACTACGCGACCACCAGCAGAACGGTCATCAAGTTCTTTCGAAGGGGTTCCAATCACCATCCATTTATCTCTTATCACCTCTTCAGACATTCCGTGACCATTGTCTATAATCCAGAGGTCAAGAATATCCGAAAATGCCTGTTCTAAGATTTTTGTTTGTTCGCCACTTAAATTTTCTTTGATCGAAAAGGAATCCTCGTCCTCAAAGTAAAAATCATTCGGAGATTCGATGTGTTTTGATAGCTCGAAATAATCGGAGCTTGAGAGTTTTTGAGGAACTTCTCCATGACGAGGCAAGAAAAGAACTGCACACGCAAGGGCGTCAGCGTCATAGGCATTCTTTACCAGTTCAGTAATTGCACCTTGGGAAGTTGCAACATTCTCCTTACCGATGAGGCGTGCAGCCCGCGCAGAAACTGTAAACGAAACTTTCGACATTCTATCTTGCCTTGTTGTTGGATGACCTCAATAGCAATATCAAAGTCCATAATTACTGAACAATAACATGCTGTTATACGTTTGAGAAGTATGCATTGCGTGTCTTCAAGGTATAAAATTCCAAGGCCAAGCAAAGCCCTCCGCATCCAAGTTTTCATGTCGGTGATGGGTGTGTAGTGGTGGTTACGGTATCCCCCTGTGTTTCCCCCAAGCGTGTATTCTCATGAAGCGACACGGCTAGCCATGTGAACATCCATATGATGTATTTGTGATCAAGAATCACGTATAGAGTGTTTTGTCGTGGGAGGAGAAGCCATGAAGCTGTTGCTGGAGCGAGGGCAGACGGACAGTGCTGTTTTCAGTTTGGTGCCGCTGAGGATCGGAAGCGGTGTCATCTTCAGACTGAGAGCTAGCCTGGAACTAGATGATGAAGAGCGGAAGCTTCTCCAGAAGTACGATCTGGAAAGCGCTGCTCTCGTCACGAGCGATACTGTTGAAGACCTCAAGAAGGGCTTTCGTCCTGCCCTTGTGCTCGGGCTGCTCTGCTTCGTTGTGACATGGTTTTTGATCTCATCCAGCTTGGCTTTCTCAGTTTCTCTCATCGTGACACTGGTTATGACCTTTGTTTATTTCCGGTCATTGCGGGAACAGATCATTGTGAATGACCTGCTCGGCAAAGGGCGGCTCTTTCACTGCGACAGCGTTGTGACACTGATCAAGAAAGAAAATGAACTCAATCACATGTGCCAATTTCTCCGGCAAGTGATCGAAAGCGGCAAGTATTGGGATGATAGAGAGGCCATCACCATTGAGCCTCTGGACCGCAGCGAACTCAAACACGCGATTCTGAAGCTGGCCAGCTAGGTTTCCATATGCAGAAGCATTTTGGTCTCGCATTGCAGGTGGGCCGGTTTATTGGTGAGAGCATTGGCTCTGCCTATTCCGGCTGGGGCATACGCGATCAGATCGTGCGAGATATTAAAGAACGGTCTGCTGACCAACAGTTCAGTAATGAATTATCAGATGCGAGGGAACTTGCGGCTGAAGTTGCGGAAAAACGCAGTTCAGCAGGATTTAGGTCTGACGACGACGTGTGCCGATGGAGCATTCAAATCGTAGATCAGGCATTGCAGGCTGCATGCGGCAGTGTTCCTCATGATGCTTTCCGCGATCACTTGATTGGCATTATCGCGCAAATAGCTCGATATGAAGGCTGGTTTTTTGTGCCTCAAATACCAACCTCATCTGTCCAGCGTTCTGATCTTTGGGAATGGGAAGATCATGTGCGACGGGTTGGAACCTTTTGTGATCGCCATGAAGAAGCCTCTGCTTTGATCATTCGTTATCTAACTGTTCTCATTGGGCCGCTGGTGCAGAGAAATTCCGGGTTGTTACTTCCCGGAGAAACACAGAAACCGGCAATCAGCTTTAACTCGGATCTCTTGGGATTACTGGAAAACATTCCTGAGCGAGTTGAGGAGATGCTTCAAGTTTCGTTCTCACCGGAACTCACACCTCTTAAGCTCTGCCAGCAGATACGTGCCCGCCTCAATCACAATCTGATCATTGCTTCTGGTGGCATTCCCGGAAAAGAACTCTCTGCACGTCAAATTAAACTGCCGACAAAGAACAAATCCATATCGGATCATGATGCCGCCAAGGTTTATTTAGGCGGAACACCTCTTCAAAGCCTTCTGAACTTCCCCGTACCAGTAACACTCCCGAATGCCACGCGATTTGAGCATATGCATATTGTGGCGGGTAGCGGTCACGGCAAAACTCAAACCCTTCAACACCTGATCTTACGGGACTTAGAGGCTGTTGCCGCCGGTAGCGCGTCTATTATTGTTATCGACAGCCAAAGCGATCTTATCAACAACATTGCAGGGCTTGATGCTTTTGCCCCAGGAGGGGCGTTAGCTGATCGGTTGGTGCACATTGATCCCACTGACATTGAATGGCCTGTAGCACTCAATCTGTTCGATGCTGGATTAGAGCGGTTGGATCAATACGCGCCATTAGATCGGGAACGGCTAACCAACTCCATTTTAGAACTCTATGACTTCGTGCTGGGCTCACTTCTTGATGCGGGCATGACCCAAAAGCAAAATGTCATCTTCCGCTATATCACGCGATTGCTGCTGCATATTCCGGGGGCGACCATCCACACCCTGCGCGAACTCTTGGAAGACGGCGGCGCTCTGGAGTGCCCCATCTGAATTGGCCCACCGTTATGTTTAGGAAACGGAGGACTGAGAATGGCGAACAAGCGGCACAAGCCGGAGGAAATAGT
>NZ_JBSWYB010000012.1:0-116500 GCF_056160905.1 Leisingera sp. ABD4_442
CCTTGTCCTGAACGGAGTTGATGAAGCTCTGCGACACCTTCGCCTTGTCATGGCCGTAGGGCAGCAGATCGTCGTTCGAAATCCCGATCTTCGCACCAATCTCCTGGATCGGCTTCTTCTGCGCTTCACGCGCAATCTCAATGTCACTCTTGTAGCTCATGGCAAGGTTCCTGCTGAGTTTGCATACAATCGCCGGCACAGAATGCCGGATTGGCGCTAGGTGTAGCCAATCTGCGGCAAAACACGCGCGTGATTTCCGACATTATCCTGCCGTGAAGCGGCGTGGGGTCTTTCGCAAGCTCTGCGGTGGTTCCTTAAAGGAAACGGAATTCCCCGAAATGTGCCCCTAGGGCGCCCAGGCGCGCTGATCCGGAACAAAGAGCGCAAGTTCGCTGCCCAGCGACAGGCTGCCAGGGCATTCGATCCAGGCGGTGATTCCCCGGCGATTCTGCGCGGCGGGTTTGAAACGGGCGCCAAAGCCTGCGTGATCCTTCTCGATCTCCCGGCCCGGCAGCACGCAGGGGCGGTTTTCCATGTCTACAGTCAGCGTCATCCCATCCGGCCCCTGCAGTCGCGAGGACGGCGGCACAAAGGTGAAGTCCGGGATGCCGCGCAGCACGATGGTGGCGCCCAGATGCGCAGGATCGACGCTGTCCATACCCATATCCGCCGCGATCAGCACCAGTTCCTCTTCCGACAGGACGGTCACTTGGCGCACGTTGCGGATTTCGGTGCCTTCCGGGTACAGATTCCGGACCCGCACACAGGCGGCACGGTTTTCGCCCTCATGGCGCCCGCCGGCGATGCCAGCAAACCCCAGACCCAGTTGATCTGACGGCACCGCCTGCAAGCCGCTGTCCGCAGGCACATGCCCCAGCCAGGTGATCTCTCCCGTGAATTCCGTCTTCCGCAGCACCGGCATGCCCGCTCTCCCCCGCTTATCTCTTTGATGTTCCGGCGAGCATACAGGCGGCGCGGGCCGGCGCCAGTAGTGGCGCGATGCATTTTTGTGTTCCCGCAGTTCAGTGCCGGGAATGAAAAAACCCCGGAAACCAGCGGCATCCGGGGGTCAGAGCTTTGGGGGGGTCAGGCGGAGGGCTCAGGCTCCATCCCGCCTTCTGGCGGGGTCTTCTTGGGCTTCGCCTTGGGGATAGCGGTGACCGAGGCATTGCCCTGATCCTCGCTGTCATCCTCGTCGTCGCCGGCCTGTGGCGGCTCGCCGTTCATCACCCGCTTGATCTCGTCGCCGGTCAGGGTTTCGTATTCCAGAAGGCCCTGCGCCAGACGCTCCCATTCCTCATTCTTGTCCTTGAGGATCTCCAGCGCCTGTTCATAGCCTTGCTGGATGAAGCGTTTGACCTCTTCCTCGATCAGCTCCTTGGTATTGGCGGACACGGAGAAACCCGCAGTGTTGCCGGAGTAGCCTTCGTGGGCTTCGGCATAGTCGATGTTGCCGACCTTGTCCGACATGCCCCAGCGCAGCACCATGGCGCGGGCCAGCTGGCTGGCCTGCTGGATGTCGCCGGCCGGGCCGTTGGAGACGTGGTCCTCACCATATTTGATGACTTCCGCCGCCTTGCCTGCCATGGTCATCGCCAGTTTCTGCTGGCATTCATCCCGGTGGTAGTTCAGGCGGTCCATCTCAGGCAGGCTGACCACCATGCCCAAAGCACCGCCGCGCGGGATGATCGTTGCCTTATAGACAGGATCGCACAGCGGCAGTTCCAGGCCGACAACGGCGTGTCCGGCCTCGTGGTAGGCGGTTTTTTCCTTCTGATCCTGGGTCAGCACCATCGAGCGGCGCTCGGCCCCCATCATCACCTTGTCCTTGGCCGATTCGAAATCTTCCATGGTGACAAAGCGGCGGCCGACGCGGGCGGCCATAAGCGCGGCCTCGTTCACAAGGTTGGCCAGGTCGGCACCGGAGAAACCCGGCGTACCGCGGGCGATGATGCGCAGGTCCACGTCGGGACCTAGCGGGGTCTTGCGCGCATGGACGCCAAGGATCTTTTCGCGGCCTTTGATGTCGGGGTTGCCAACAGTCACGTTGCGGTCAAATCGGCCGGGGCGCAGCAGCGCCGGGTCCAGCACGTCCTTGCGGTTGGTGGCGGCCAGGATGATGACGCCTTCGTTGGCCTCAAAACCATCCATTTCCACCAGCAGCTGGTTCAGGGTCTGCTCGCGCTCGTCATTGCCGCCGCCGTAACCGGCGCCGCGGTGACGGCCCACCGCGTCGATCTCGTCGATAAAGACGATACAGGGCGCGTTTTTCTTAGCTTGCTCGAACATATCGCGGACGCGGGAGGCGCCGACGCCGACGAACATCTCGACAAAGTCGGAGCCGGAGATGGTGAAGAACGGCACCCCGGCCTCGCCTGCAATGGCGCGGGCCAGAAGCGTCTTACCAGTGCCCGGAGGGCCGACCAGCAGCGCGCCCTTGGGGATCTTGCCGCCGAGGCGCGAGAATTTCTGCGGGTTGCGCAGGAACTCGACAATCTCTTCCAGCTCTTCCTTGGCCTCGTCGATGCCTGCCACGTCGTCAAAGGTGACGCGGCCGTGCTTCTCAGTCAGCATCTTGGCCTTGGATTTACCGAATCCCATGGCGCCGCCTTTGCCGCCGCCCTGCATCCGGTTCATGAAGTAGATCCATACTCCAATCAGCAGCAGGAACGGCAGGAGCGTGATCAGGAAAGACTGAAAGCCCGACTGCTGCTGCTTTTCAGCGCGCACCGGAATGTTCTTTTCGATCAGCAGCGAGGTGACTTCTGCATCGCCCGGCTTGATGGTGACATAGTTTTGGCCATCCGAGGTGGTGTAGCGCACCTGTTCCCCGTCCAGAGTGACACTATTCACGTTGCCGGACTCAACCGAAGCCACGAAGTCCGAGAAAGTGCGTTCACGGCTCTGCATCGTGCTGCCGGAACCGCTGAACAGATTGAACAGCGCCAGGATCAGCAGAAACAGAACAACCCAAAAGGCGATATTGCGAGCGTTGCCCAAGGAAAGTTCTCCCTATCAGATAGGCACGCCGCCGGGGCGCGCCTGCGTTGTGCTTAAAATAAGGATCATTCGGGCAGGTTCAATGCGATAAAAGGGATGCAAAGAACTCTTCTTCGGTTCCGGTGGTTTCAGCCGACCACCCGTTGCCCAGACCAGCCGCCGGCGCCGCGATCAGTTCATCGCCGCGCCAAAGGGCCGGCGTGGCCTCCAGCACTGCGCCGGGAACACCTGCGGCGCGCCACTCCGGGCAGCTCTGCAGGCCTGCGCGCGCCAAGGCCCGGATCTCGCATCCCTTTGCGTCACCGCCATAAACCTTCCAGCGCCCGTCCCAGGTCCGGCCCGGCGCAGCCGTCAGCGTGCTCACCCTGTTGTACTCGCGGCACACCCAAATCTGCTTGGTTGTGGTCAGCAGGCGGCAGCCGGACAGCGTCACGGAACCACCGCTGCGGGCCGCCAGGACTGCTTTTTCCATCGGCACCCGGCGCGGCGGATAGGGAGCGGCGGAAATCCACTGAACCGCGCGCACCAGAAGCCGGTGGCTGATTTCACTGGGCAGCGTGCGGAACTTGCGCTGGCACAGCACCACGGCGCCGGCCTGAAGATGCGCAAGGTCGCGGGCAGCCAGGAAAACATACCAGTCCAGCGCCTCGCGGGCCTTGGTCATGTTGCGGGCGACCTTGGCAAGCACCTCCGGCGTCAGCCCCAGCGGCGCCAGTTCCTCCAAGGCGCGCCGCACCCGGATCCGCTCGAATCTGGTATCTTCGTTGCTAGGATCCTCTGACCATTCGATACCGCGCCCCTGCAGGTAACCGCGCAGTTCGTCCCGGGTGACATCCAGAAGCGGCCTGAGCAGAGTGACACCATTATGCGTGCGCCGCTCCGCCATGCCGGACAGGCCGGTCACGCCAGACGCCCGTGCCATCCGCATCAAGACCGTTTCCGCCTGATCATCGGCCGTATGGCCTAGCGCCAGCACCGGGATCCCCTGCTGCTGCGCCCAGCCGGTCAACAGGCGGTACCGGGCTTCGCGGGCCTGATTCTGCAGGTTGCCAGCCTGCGGCCCGCCTTCCCAATGCAGCACCTCATGGCAGATGCCCAGCTTTCCAGCCGCAGCGCCCGCTGCCCGGGCTTCCGCCGCTGCCTCCGGGCGCAGCCCGTGGTTCACAGTCGCCGCATATAGCTGCGGCCCGCCTTGCGCAAAACAGTCGTGAAGCAGATGCAGCAGCGCCATCGAATCACCGCCGCCAGAGATTGCAATGCCCAGCCTGTCCGGCAGCGCGGACCGGAACTGGTTGCGCACCACCGCCAGGATATCGCGTTTCATGCCCGTCAAGAACATCCCAGCTTGGCCATCTCCGCCAGAGCCTCGCTCTCCTGGGCTCCGCCCGGGAACCGCACCCCGACTTCCGACAGGGTCACACAGGCCTGATCGGTCTGTCCAAGCCGCCCCAGAGCAGCCCCCAGTTCAAACAGCGCCTGTGGCGCCACCGGCCCTACGGAGTTGCCGGTGAAGGCCGCAAGATAAGCCCGGGCGGCTTCGCGGGTGTCCCCCAGCCCATCCAGCGCCTTGCCCCGGCTGAATTCAGCCGCCGGCGCCAGCGGGCTGCCCGGATAGGCCTGGTTGAAGGCCGCAAACTTCTCTGCCGCGTCCTGGTACAGGCCTTCGGCCAGCAGGTTTTCAGCGGCGTCGAAATCCGCCTGCTCGCCGACCGCCAGCTCACTGCCCGCGGTGCCGCTGTCACCCGGCTGCGCACCTGCAGTGCCGGCAGGCGGCAATTCGCCGCCGCCCAGCGTGGTGGTCTCGCCCAGGGCGCCGACATCACCGCCTTCCAGTTCCACCAGGCGGAACTCCAGATCGCCGATCCGGTTGGTGCCATCGCTGACGATCCGGTCGATTCTGTGGGTCATCTCTTCGGTCTGCAGGGTCAGCCGCTGCAATTCGCTCTCGATCGCAGCGACGCGGTCCAGCACCGTATTGCCGGAGACATCCGCCGACGGTGACCCGGTGGTCGACAGCTCCCGCTTGAGACGCTGGATTTCCACATGCAGCACGGTCAGCTCCTGGCGGATGTCCGCCAGGGTCTGCTGGTCCTGCGCCGCCAGCGGCAGCGGCAGCAGCATCACGGTTGCCAAAAGCGCAGTGCGAAGAGATTTCATGGCGTTACCCCGTCAGCCCGCCCGCCAGCACGGTGACCGCGCGGCGGTTCTTGGAATAGCAGGTCTCGTCCGAGCAGATTTCCAGCGGGCGCTCCTTGCCGTAGCTCACAACCTTGATCCGGCTGCCTGCAACGCCTTGGGAAATCAGGAATTCCCGTGCCGCATTGGCGCGTTTGGCGCCCAGGCCAAGGTTGTACTCGCGGGTGCCCTGCTCGTCCGCGTGGCCCTCGATTGTGACCACATAGTCCGCGTTCTGGGTCAGCCAGCGCGCCTGGCCCTGCAGGGTGGATTGGGCGGCGGGCGACAGCGTGGACTGATCCACCGCAAACAGCACCCGGTCGCCGACGGTCTGCTGGAAATAGGCCGGGCTGGCCGGATCCAGCGCGCCTGCCCCGGCGCCGGCACCGCCTGCCCCGGCACCGCCGTTCAGATCGTCATTCCAAGGGTTGTTGCTGCAGGCCGCAAGGCCCAGAACGGCAACAGCCGCCATTGCCAATTTCAAACCGCTCATATCGTCTGCCTATCCCATTCTTGTTTCTTGACCCGAAACTAGCACAAGCCCGGGGGTGGTTCTATGCGGGTATCCCCGCCATAACGGTTCATTTACCTTTGCAACGGCGACCAGGCCGGGTCCGAAGCGCCGTCCGGCGTTTTGACCGGCTTCAGGTTGCGCCCGGTGATATCCACCGAATAAAGCAGCGCCCGTCCGGTGCTGCCCTGGCTTTCCCGGGTGAACATGATCACCCGGCCGTTGGGTGCCCAGGTCGGCCCCTCGTCCAGGAAAGAGGCGGTCAGCAGCCGCTCCTCGCTGCCGTCGGTGCGCATCACGCCGATGTGGAACCGGCCCTTGTTTTGCTTGGTAAAGGCAATCAGGTCGCCGCGCGGCGACCACACCGGGGTGCCATACCGCCCCTGGCCGAAACTGATCCGCCGCGCCTCGCCGCCGCCGGCAGGCATCACATAAAGCTGCTGGCTGCCGGAACGGTCGCTTTCGAACACAACCTGCGAGCCGTCCGGCGAGAAAGAGGGCGCGGTTTCGATCGAGGGGGCGGAGGTCAGCCGGGACTTGGCTCCGGTGGAGATATCCATCGAATAGAGGTCGGTATTGCCGCCCTGGGTCTGCGAATAAACTACCGTGCGCCCATCCGGCGCAAAGCGCGGGGCAAAGCTCATGATGCCGTCGCCGCTGGACAGGATCTTGCGCTGCACCTGGCCCACATCCAGCACATGGATCTGCGGAAAGCCGCTTTCATAGCTGGTATAAAGCACCCGGTCGCCAGTGGGCGAAAACCGCGGCGCCAGCACGATGGCGGCGCTATTGGTCAGATACTGCACATTGGCGCCGTCGTAGTCCATGATCGCCAGCCGCTTGCGCCGGTCGTTCTTGGGGCCGCTTTCCGAGACATAGACCACCCG
Organism: Leisingera sp. ABD4_442; assembly: GCF_056160905.1. Classification (NCBI taxonomy): domain Bacteria; kingdom Pseudomonadati; phylum Pseudomonadota; class Alphaproteobacteria; order Rhodobacterales; family Roseobacteraceae; genus Leisingera; species Leisingera sp. ABD4_442. The sequence goes on from NZ_JBSWYB010000012.1 coordinate 6,574, forward strand.
GCTGTCGAAATAGCCGCTCTCGCCGGTGATCTCGCTGTAGATCGCATCGGCCACCTTATGCGCCATCCGCCGCCAGCCATCGGTGGTGCCGGAAAACTGCAGCGCGCTTTCCAGCGGTTTTTCCGCAAACACGTCATAGCCGCGGAACCGCACCGTCAGCCGGTTGCCGGTCACACTGACCGCACCGGTGATCAGAGCCTGCGCGTTTACCGCCTTCCAGTCGGCAAATTTCACCGGGTTGTCAAAACCGGTCACCTTGGAAATATGCGCGCTGGCCGGCACTTCCCGGAACAAGCCGGTGCCGCTCAGGTCGGCTGCCACCACCCGCGCGATCTGCGCGGCATATTCCGCAGCCGCAGCGGTTTCCGGCACGAAATCCGGCACCGCATAGGGCAAGGGTTCGATCACGCCCTGATCAATCTCAATGCGGAGCGGGCCGTTCTGCGCCGCCGCCGCGCTGGCACCGGACAGTGCCGAGGCCCCGATCAGGAGAGCTGCCAGAAAATTCCTCATTTGATCCGCATCCTTTCCGGATTGAATGTCATTTCAATATCGCGCCATTGCGCATATTTTTCAGGGGGAAGCTGAAATCCCCTGGCCCCGCAGCGGATAATTGCCCGCCGGGCCGCCTCATAAGCCTGTTTTGCCGCCGAGGACGATCCTCCAGTGCTCGACAGCATCCGGATGGTGCCGGTCTCTGGCTTGCCGTCTTGTTTCAGCGACACCCCGACGACCACGGTCGTCTTCAGCGCATCGGTGGACAGCGCGCCCACGTTCCAGCAGCGCGAGACCTCAACCCGCAGGGCGTCTTTCTCGCCCAGTGTCAGCGGCGGGCCAGAGGGTTCCGGCGCCTCTACATCCGCGCCGCCTGCCAGGGCCTCGGCCAAGGCATCCTCGACGGCAGACGGGGTATCATCCCGCACGGGTTCTTCGGGTTCTGCGGGCTGCGCCGCCTCTACGACCCGTTCCGGCTGTGGCTGCGGACGCGCGGGCCGGGTGCGAGGCCGTACCGACACCTCCGGCGCGGCAGAGGCCGCGACGTCCTCGCCCTCGTTCTCCTCCGTCACGATCCGGTCGCTGGCCGCTTCGCGTGCAGTTGCCTCCTGCACCTCCTGCTCGGTTTCAGCCCCTTCATCCGGTGCCACCTCTGGCTTGACGATGTCGTCGATCCTGGTGTCCGGCTCCGGCGGCGCCACAGGCTCCGGCGCGACCCGGTCTACCGGGCGCGGCGCGGTTTCCGGGCGCAGCTGCGGCACCAGCGCTGCGATCTCCGGCTCCTCGGCGGCGGCAGGCAGCGTATCCGGCACTACGGGTTCCGGCTGCGGTTCGGGCAATTCCGCCACCTGCGGATCCGGCTCAGCCGGGGGGACCGGTTCGGGCTGGGTGATCTCCGGCTCCGGATCCGGCTGCGGCGCTGGCTCCGGCGCGGGCTGCACCTCTGCAGGTTCATTCAGCGGCGCAGGCTCTGGCGACACCTGCGGCGCCTGGCGCTGCTGGCTGAGCTTCTCGAACTGCTCGGCTGAGATCAGCGCCACCTGCTGCACGTTGGACGGCAAAGGTTCGGACGGGAACCAGGCGCCGAAGACAACCCAGGTCATCAACAGCCCATGGCCTGCCAGCGAGATTTTGGTTCCGGTCTGCACCCCGTGCGTCCCCGCCTACTGCCCCGTGCCTTCGGCTTGCCACCCGTCCAAGGCCGGGCCGCCTGTATCCGTCACCAGCCCCACGTTGGAAAACCCGCCCGCGTTCAGCGCGCCCATCACTTGCATAACTTCCGCATAGGCAATCCGCCCATCCGCCCGCAGGAATACCCGGTCCGAAGACCGCTCCGCCGCAATCGCCCGCAATTTGGCCACCAGTTCATCCCGCGCCACCGGGGTGGTTTGTATCTCCACCCCGCCCTCGGCCGTTATGGTGACGGTCAGCGGCTCTTCCTCGTCGCCCGGCAAGGCCCCGGCTGCGGTCTTGGGCAGCTCCACCGGCACACCCACGGTCATCAGCGGCGCTGCCACCATGAAGATAATGAGCAGCACAAGCATGACATCCACAAACGGCGTCACGTTGATTTCGGACATCGGCCGCCCGCTGCGGCGGCGGCGTCCCCGGCGGCGGTCGCCGCCGCCCTGCGGCTGCTGGACTGCGGCGCCCATGGCGTCAGGAGTCCAGCTGGCGGCTGAGGATGGTGGCGAACTCATCGGCAAAGGCCTCATAGCCGCCGATGATGCGGTCGCTGTCCGCGCTCAGCTTGTTGTAGAAAACCACCGCCGGGATCGCCGCCAGCAGGCCCAGCCCGGTCGCCATCAGCGCCTCGGCAATGCCCGGCGCCACCACGGCCAGGTTAGTATTCTGCTGCTCGGCAATCTCAATAAAGGCAGTCATAATGCCCCAGACGGTGCCAAAAAGACCGATAAAGGGCGCGGTGGAACCAACGGTCGCCAGCACCGACAGCCCGCTTTGCAGGCCTTCGGTTTCCTTGGCGATCGCCACATCCATCGACCTGTCAATGCGCGCCTGGGCGCCCGGGATCAGCCCGCCGTCGCTGCGGTGGCTGCGGCGCCATTCGCTCATCCCGGCGGAGAAAATCCGCGCTGCCTGGCCCGGAGGCTCCGCCCCCAGCCGCTCAAACAGCTCATCCAAGGGGTTTCCGGACCAGAACGCCCGGTCGAAAGCGTCCGCCTCCTGCCGCGCCTTGCGGTAGTTGATCATCTTCTGAATGATGATGCCCCAAGACCAGACCGAGGCCACGATCAGCATCAGCATCACCAGTTTCACGGTTACGGTGGCCCGCGCGAAAAGGCCCCACATGGAGAAATCAATCTCCTGCGCCAGCGCCAGAGTTTCTGCTTCCATTCCGCCTGCTCTACGATGTCCCGGCCGTTTATCCGGCCTTATTTGACGCGAAGCTAGCGCAGTTCAATGGCAAAGGCCATTAAAACAGGCGGCCTTGCGCCAAATGTTACCGCAATGCGCGAATCTCTGCCGGAAGCCGGGCCGGTTTGCCGCCCGTGGTGATGCAAACGATGGTGACCAGGGCGCGGAACAACGGCTGACCGTCCCGCGCGACTTCCTGATTCAGGGTCATCCTGGCGGGGGTCAGGCTTTGCAGCGACGTCGTGACCACCAGCTCCTCGTCGAACTTTGCGGGCGCCAGGTAATCCACCTCGATCCGGCGCACCACATAGATCAGCCCGGCCTCGCGCATGGCGTTTTGATCAATGCCGATCCCGCGCACCCAGTCGCTGCGCGCGCGTTCGATGAACCGAAGGTAATTGGCGTGGTAGACGATCCCGCCCATGTCGGTGTCCTCGTAGTAGACCCGGACGGGGAATTGGTGATCCATTGCCTGCTCCTTACGCTTGCCCGCACCCTAAAAGCCGCGCCAAACCGCTGCAAGCGGCTCACCCTTCCAGCGGATATTCCGCCAAAACGTCATAGCGCGCACCCTCTGGGGCCAGCGTGGACTGGAACAGCGCCAAACTGTCTGCTTCGCACTCCAGCTTGAAATCCGCTGCTGCGGCCAGACAGCGGGCTATTTTTTCGACTCGCCCGGCCTCCATGTGCCGGGGGAACCGCGCCATCGTCACATGCGGGCGGAAGCGTTCGCGGGGCAGATCGATACCGGCTTGGCGGCAAGCGCTGCGGACCCGGTCGCGCAGATGCGCCAGCTCCGGCGTTTTCCGCACCTCCGCCGCCAACACCCGCGGCAGCTTGCCGCCAAAAGTGTCCAGCCCGCTGAAGGCCAGCGTCAATGGCGGCGCGCTGATTTCTGCCAGCAGCTGATGCAAGGCCTGCAGCGCGGCCTCTGGCTGGTCATCAAGGAAAGCCAGCGTCAGGTGCATGTATTCTGCCGGGACATGCCGCCCCACGGTCAGCCCTTCCTGCACCCGTTCCAGCGCGTCCAGGGCTGCGTCCGGCAGCGGCAGGCCGACAAAGGCGCGCATCAGCCCTGCGGCGGTTCCGCCGGCGCCTGCAGCCGCGCAAACAAGCGCAGGGCGTGGGATTTATCCTCTGCCGCAACCGGCATCATCCGGTCATAGGCCGCGGCGATCACCCCGGCGATCTCCGGCCGCAGGATGGTGGCACCGGTTTCCGGGATCACTGCCAGCGGCGAGGCCTCTGCAAAGGCACCATCGCCCCACATCAGCGCCACCTGCACCGCCTGGGTCAGCGCCAGGGTCTCGGCCGGCATCTGCGCCAGGGCGCCCTTCATCCGCAGGAACACAAACGCCGCCTTGATCCCGCCCTGATCGTCAAAGCGGAAGGCGCGGTACTGGCTGGCATCCGCCTCTTTCAGCCGTCCAACCAGCTCCTGCAACCCCGGAATCAGCCGGTCCAGGTCTGGAACCGCCAGCAGCTCATCCCAGTCCAGGAAGAAGAAGAACATCAGGTTCGAGCCCAGCTCCGGATCCGTCTCGGCCATCTGATGGCCCGCCAAGGTCATCACCGCCTCCAAGGCGCCCTTGACGGTTTTCAGGGTCTCGTCCTGAACCCCGAACACGATCGGCGCCACCGGCCGCCCCCAGCGGGCAAAGGCGTAAGAGCCGTCATGGCGGGTGAACAGGGCTTCAATCTGTTCCGGCGTCAGGTCTGGCAACTGGGCGGTCATTTGCGTCTCCTTGGTACTGCCCCGTCTATGCCGCCTGGCGCGCGCCGCGGCAAGGGGGAGCTCCCGCGCCTGCCCGCCCCCCTGGCTGCGCCAGGCGGCCGCAAGCAGCCTTGGGCCCGGCGCCACTGGCGCGGCGCGGTTCCGGACAGCCCGCTAGATCCTTCCAGCAGACAGGCCATGCGCTGCGCCTTCCTCTTGCCGCAAATATCCCCGCCGGAGGCACGCCGCGCGCCAGCGCGGCGCCCGGCCCAACTGGCGCAAGGCATCTGCGATGCCGCCGTGCCGGGCGGGACCCTGCTACTCCTGCAGGTACCTTCCCCATTTGCGCTGCAAGGCCGCAGCGGCATCTATTCCCTGCCAATCGGCAAACAGCAGAAGAAAACCGAGCAGATCACCAATTTCATCTTCCAGATCCTGCCGTGCAGCCTCCCCGCGGCCCTGCCCCGCCAGCTTCAGATAGGCCGAGGCAACCTCGCCCAGCTCTTCCGTCATCTTACCCAGGTACCAGGCCGGATCTCGCTCAATCCCGAACCGCCCGGCATAGATCGCGGCAACCTGGCGGGCCAGATCCGTCAGTTCCGAAACAGTGCCCCCTTGCGTCATGCTTTCCTCCTGCGGGCCGCGGGAAACCAGATTGAGCCGCCTCAAAAAAGGTCAGCACCTATGACCGTATGTTTCGCGCGCGAAACATTGGGGCAGAGTCACTGACACAACTTATAGTGGCACACCCCGGTGTCACCCGAACAAATCGTTCTGACTGCGTGGCGGCGCCATGCCCAGGTGCGTCCAGGCCTTCTGCGCCAGCATCCGGCCGCGCGGTGTGCGCTGGATCAGCCCCTGCTGCAGCAGATAGGGCTCGATCACCTCCTCCAGCGCATCCCGGCTTTCCGACAAGGCCGCCGAGATCGTCTCGATCCCCACCGGCCCGCCGCCGTAGTTTTCGGCAATCAGTTTCAGATAGCGGCGGTCGGCGCCATCGAGCCCAAGCTGATCCACCCCCAGCCGGGTCAAGGCGCCATCGGCCAGTTCCCGGGTGATGGTGCCGTCGCCCTCGACAACCGCAAAGTCCACCACGCGGCGCAGGAGCCGCCCGGCAATCCTTGGCGTTCCCCTTGCGCGCCGCGCGATCTCGCGGGCACCGGCGTCATCGGCCGGGGCGCCCAGCTTACGGGCGTTGCGGCTGACAATCTCAAACAGCTCGTCGATGGTGTAGAACTGCAGCCGGGTCGGGATGCCAAAGCGGTCGCGCAGGGGCGTGGTCAGCAGCCCCATGCGGGTGGTGGCGCCGACCAGAGTAAAGGGCTGCAGCTCAATCCGCACGGTGCGCGCGGCGGGGCCTTCGCCGATCACCAGATCCAGCTCGAAATCCTCCATCGCCGGGTAGAGCACCTCCTCCACTGCCGGGTTCAGACGGTGGATTTCGTCGATGAACAAGACGTCACGGGCTTCCAGGTTGGTGAGGATTGCCGCCAGGTCGCCGGCCTTGGCCAGCACCGGTCCGGAGGTCATGCGGAAGTTCACTCCCAGTTCGCGCGCAACGATCTGGGCCAGGGTGGTCTTGCCGAGGCCCGGAGGGCCGTGGAACAGCGTGTGGTCCATCGCCTCGCCGCGGCGGCGGGCGCTTTCGATGAAGACGCGCAGGTTGGCGCGGGCCTCGGCCTGGCCGATGAACTCGCCAAGGCCCTGCGGACGCAGGGCGCGGTCGTTGTCCTCAGGTAAGGGGTCAGGGCGCAGGGCGGGATCGGCGTCAATCATAGTCATTTCCCCTGGCATAAAGGGCAGCGCCCGGCCGCGGGCGGAAGCAAAGCGCCCGCCCATGGGGGCGGTCGGGCGCTGCCCGGCCTATCGGCCGAGCGATACATTGAAATTTAACGCCCATACGCCTCACCCCTTCGGCGCCAGCAGGCGCAGCGCGGCGCGGATCAGTTCTGCCTCATCCGCATCCGGATAAGTGGCGGCGGCTTCTGCCACCGCCGCTGCTGCGTCCGAGGGACCATAGCCGAGATTGCCCAAGGCCGACAGCGCCCCGGCGGAGGCTGCCGCCGCGCCGCTGGGTTTCTTAGGCGGCGCCTTGCGGGCCGGCTTCGCAGCAGGCGCGGGATCGGCGTCCTCGATCACCTCCAGCCCCGGGCCGTCCATCGCGTCCACCACGGTGCCGCCCATCGCCATCACGCCGGGCGCCTTGTCCTTGAGGTCCAGCACGATGCGCTGCGCCGTCTTGGGACCAACACCCTTGGCCGCCTTGACCGAAGCCCAGTCGCCCAGCGCAATTGCCCGGCTCACGCCATCCGGCCCCAAGGCGCCTAGGATGGCCAGAGAGACCTTGGCCCCAACCCCCTGCACCGAGGTCAGCAAGCGGTGCCATTCTTTCTCCACCAGCGAGGTAAAGCCATAGAGCTGCATCAGATCCTCGCGCACCACCATGTCCGTATAGAGCGCCACCGGATCACCCGGCCCAGGCAGCGCCGCCATGGTGCGGTCGGAGCAATAGACAATATAGCCGACGCCACGCACGTCGATCAGCACATGATCCTGCGCCCGGTAGTCAAGACGGCCTGTCAGCTTGCCGATCATGCGCGCTTCTCCCTCAGCTGGCGCTGCTGCGTGCCGCCGTAATAAGCGTGGCAGATGGCAATCGCCAGCGCATCTGCCGCATCCGCGTTCTTGGGCAAACAGCCGGGCAGCTGCAGCTTGACCATATGCATGACCTGCTCCTTTTCGGCGTGGCCTACGCCCACCACGGTTTTCTTGACCCGGTTCGGAGCGTATTCGCCCACCGGCAGTCCGGCCTTGGCCAGCGTCAGCAGCGCAACGCCGCGCGCCTGGCCCAGCTTCAGCGTGCCGGCGCCGTCCTTGTTCACAAAGGTCTGTTCGATCGCCGCCTGATCCGGTGCATAGTCTTCTATGATCTCGGAGACCTGATTGTGCAGCGACAAAAGACGCTCGCCCAGATCGTCGCCGTCAGAGGTGCAGACGCCGTTGGCAACATGGCTCAGCCTGGTGCCGCGCGATTCGATCACGCCCCATCCAAGGTTCCGCAACCCCGGATCAATTCCCAAAATCCGCATGATCTGCCCGGTCCCTGCCTGCTTGTTCAAAATTATTTTCCCTACGGCTAGCACAAAACGCGAACATGTCCAATTGCTTTCCCTCGCGCGGCAATTGCGTCCCGGCGGAAATGACGCCTGAAACCGACCAGTTGCCTATGCTGCACCGACACTTTCGCCACAATTGGGCAACCAAGCGTTTAGCCCTTGTTTATAAGGCGCAAAGCTATGCGCACAGCGCATATGACACATGCAAATTCGGGCCTTGCTGCGGAAATCACCCGGCACTAGATGCGGCTCATCGCAATGACGCGAACGCTTGCTAACACCTAATCAGAGGACAAGGACATGGCCGCTTTTGACACCACCCGTACCACCTATGGTTCCACCGGCCTGTTTGGCCGCATCGGCGCACTGGCCGCCGCTGCAACCGGCGCCATTGCCGCTTGGAACGACGCCCGTGCAACCCGCAACGCGCTGTCCGGCCTGTCCGACCGCGAGCTGGCCGATATCGGCATGTGCCGCGGTGACATCGAAGGCGTGGCCACCGGCAAAACCGTCCTCTGAGACACCTGATTCCGCCCTGCCTCCTCCCTCGGGGCGAATAGGGAAACGCCGCGGACCTGAAAAGGCCGCGGCGTTTTTTATTGCCGGCCTGCAAGTGCGGCAGCCGCCTTGCCGATTAAAAAGAGCCGCCGGCTCCCCCCGCCAGCGGCCCTTTCAGCCCCCACAGCTGGATCCCGGGCGGAACACTCCGCCAGGGCAGCCCATCAGCGCAGGATGGGTCCGATCTTTTGAGCGATCAATACCGATAGCGGGTCCGCCTGCATCACAAAGGCCCCGGCCCGTTCAAGCCCGGTGCCCACGGCAAGGGTCTGCACCCGCTCATCGTAGCTGCCAAAGCCAAGTGCTGCCATCAGAAAGCCCTTGAACATCAGAAATGCTGCAAGGAAAAAGATCACGGTGCGGCCCGAGATCCGCGACTGCACCCTGTGCGGCTTCACCACCAGCAGCCCGTCCGGCCGCAGCTTTGCCGAATAGCCCCCAGACAAGGCTTCATGCTTGCGGTTGATCTGCTTCAAACGCGCCTGGAACTGGTTACGGTCTTCCCCCATAACTCGCCTCCGAACTGGCCCCCACCAGCGGATAGCCCATTGTTGGCTCAGAATGCGGCAGAAATGCGGCGAACCATTCAAATTCGCCGCAAACTTGTTTTAATCAACCCGCTTTACGGAGAAGTAACGTTGTCCATTCACCAATTTCGTCCCGGCGCTCCGGATTGATGCCGTTCTGTGCATAAACTTCGGCCACGCTATCGGCCTGCTCGTTCAGAATGCCAGAGAGAATCGCATAGCCGCCAGGACGCAGATTCGCCGCCAGATCCGGCGCCAAAGCGACCAGCGGCCCCTTCAGAATATTGGCGAAGATGAGGTCATAGGGCGCCTGCGCCTGCAGGTCGGGATGATCGAAACCGGCCGCCTCCAGGCAGGCAACCTGCCCTTCCATGCCGTTGGCCTTCAAATTCGCCTCGGCGACTTCGACCGCAACCTCGTCAATGTCGCTGGCAAGAATCGCACCGTCCCAGACCCGCGCCGCGGCCATTGCCAGCACCGCGGTGCCGCAGCCGATATCGGCCACTTTTTCGCCACGAAACCCCTGGTCCAGCAGGTGGTCCAGCGCCTTGAGGCAGCCGAGCGTGGTGCCGTGGTGGCCGGTGCCGAACGCCATCGCCGCCTCGATCAGCAGCGGGATGCGGCCCTCCGGCAGCTTGTCAGCATCATGGGAGCCATAGACAAAGAACCGGCCCGCCTCGACCGGTGCCAGCTCACGGCGCACATGGGCGACCCAGTCGGTTTCCGGCACCTCGGAGACCACAAAGGGCTTGGCCTCATGCATCGCGGCCAGCAGCGCCAGGCCCGCCTCATCCGGCGCTTCGGTGAAATAGCCGCCCACTTCCCACAGGCCGGAGCCGTCTTCCATCTCAAAGACGCCGACACCAGTGGGTTCCGGGTTCAGCCGTTCCATGGCTTCGCCCAGCGCTTCGGCCTGGGCTTTTCCGGGAAGAGTGGTGAGGGCGGTGAAGGTGGTCATGGCGTCTCTCCTGAAACTGTTGCTCAGCGCCTAGGCTGACACGCGCCCCGCGTCAAGCGCCCCGCCCGGCCGCAAGGCCGGGCAGCGCCCGCGCTCACCCCCGTGCGCGGGCGCTCGCCCCGCGGCTTGCGCAACGGGGCTGCAGGGTCATTCGGCCGGCGCGGGCCGGGCATATTTGCTGAAGATGGTCTCGTTGCCCGGTTCAGGGTGGCGCGGGATCAGCAGCGACAACGCCAGCGAAATCAGCGCCATCGCAGCCGCCAGGGCAAAGACCAGACCCGGCGAATACACCCACAGGAGGCCCAGAAGCACCGGCAGGAACACCGCCGCGATATGGTTGATGGTAAAGGCCACCGCCGCCGTAGGGGCGATGTCGCCCGGATCAGCGATCTTCTGGAAATAGGTCTTGAGCGCAAGCGCCAGGGCAAACAGCACGTGGTCCACCACATAAAGCACCGCCGCAATCACCACGCCCCAGCCGAACCAGTAGATGCCGCCGTAAGCCGCAAAGACAATCGCCAAACCGGCGTATTCAAAGATCAGCGTGCGGCGTTCACCAAAGACCGCCACCGCCTTGCCCAGCATCGGCGCCACGGTCATGTTGATCACCAGGTTGATCAGGTAGAGCCCGGTCAGCTCATGCACGTCGAAACCGAATTTCTCGACCATCATGAAGCCGGCAAAGACCACAAAGATCTGCCGCCGCGCACCGGCCATGAACTGCAGCGCGTAGTACAGCCAATAGCGTTTGCGCAGGATCAGTTTCTTGGTCTGCGGGTGCGGTGCGTCAAACTGCGGGTAGGCAAAGAGCGCGATGAGCGCAATCAGCGCCGTTGCCCCGCCTGCCGCCAGGAAAACCGTGTTATAGGCCAGATCGAACCGGTCCCAGGTCAGCACGATGAGGCCATAGACCACCAGCGTCGCAGCAGAGCCTGCCGCCACCAGCCAGCCCAGCGTCTGCGGTGCTTTCTCCTTGCTGAGCCATTGCAGCTGCAGCGATTGGTTCACCGTCTCGTAGTAGTGAAAGCCGATCGAGCTGAGCAGCGTCACCATCAACAGCCCGCCCAAGCTTGGGAACCAGGCGGTTACAGCCGTGGCCACCCCCAGCAGCATCAGCGAGATCAGACCCAGCACCTGCTCGCGGATGAACAGGATGACGGCAATCACCCCCACCGCCAGGAAGCCCGGGATCTCCCGCACCGTATGCAGCAGGCCGATATCGGCGCCATCAAACTGCGCCGCTTCGATCACGAAGTTGTTGAGCAGCGCGCTCCAGGCGTTGAAGGCAATGGGCATCGCCAGCGCCATCAGGAACAAGAGCGTCACGGGGCGGCGCCAGAACGGGAGGCCTTGCGCCTCATGCAGGGGCATCGGTTTGAACATGCCCTGGATGTACGCCTGTCCGGAGCCTTTGGCGAGGGCAAAGACGGCCTGCACACCGACCCTCGCATCAGCGCGCAGAAACCGGCGCAGGGCGGTTTCTGATCTGCATCAAGACAGCCGCGCCTGAAATCACATATGCAATTTCGTGAATTTGGAGGTGTGTGATGGATCTGGTGCCCCTGGCTGACCGCATCGGCGAAGCACCGGCAGCGGCGCTGCTGGGCCTTGCCACCGGCATAGTGTTCGGAGCCGCCGCACAGCGGTCCCGCTTCTGCCTGCGGGCGGCAACGGTAGAATTCGCCAGCGGCCGGCTGGGGGACAAGGTGGCAGTTTGGCTGCTGACCTTCTCCACTGCCGTGGTCTGGGTACAGGCAGCGCAGCTCTTGGGGCTGATGGAAAGCGCCGACGCCCGGATGATGGCGGTGCCCGGCAGCTGGTCCGGCGCCATCCTCGGCGGGCTGATGTTCGGCTGCGGCATGGTGCTGGCACGCGGCTGCTCGGGGAGGCTTTTGGTGCTGGCGGCCACCGGCAATCTGCGCTCGGTGGTGTCCGGACTGATCTTCGCAGTGGTGGCGCAGATGAGCCTCTCTGGCCTGTTGTCGCCGGCCCGGGACTCGCTGGCTCGATTGTGGATCACCGAAGGCGGCCGCAACCTGGACCTGCTGGCCGCCCTCGGCCTGCCGCAAACCGGCGGGCTGGTGCTGGGTATGGGCACAGCAGCGCTGGCGCTGGTGCTGGCGCGCCGGAACCGGATCGGCCCGGCACGGCTGGTCTTTGCCTCCGGCGTTGGGTTTGCCGTCGCCTTAGGCTGGGTGCTGACCTATGCGCTGAGCCAGGTGGCCTTTGACCCGGTGCAAATCGAAAGCGCCACCTTCACCGGCCCCTCGGCGCATACGCTGATGTTCTTCCTGGACCGCGGCGCGGTACTGGAATTCGACATCGGTCTGGTGCCTGGCGTGTTCATCGGCGCGATGATGGCTGCCGCCCTGGCTGGAGAAATGAAGCTGCAGGCCTTTGACGATGCTGCCACCATGCGCAAGGCAATGACCGGTGCTGCGCTGATGGGGTTTGGCGGCATGCTGGCGGGCGGCTGCGCCATTGGCGCTGGTGTCACCGGCGGGTCGATCTTTGTTGGAACGGCTTGGGCGGCGCTGTTCTTCATGTGGATCGGCGCCATGGCAACCAGCATTCTGACCCGTGCTCCAGTTGAAACCGCAAGCGCCTGACAGGCATTTTATGCGAGGCTCTGCCTCGCGCTCCGGGATATTTGAAGCCAGAAGAAGAAAAGATCCCCTCTTCTTCTGGCCCCAAGTATCCCGGGGGAGGCCCGCAAGGGCCGGGGGCAGCGCCCCCGCCACCCTGGCCTCAGAAAAAGCTCTGCGGGTCGATGTCGATGCTCAGCCGCAAATCCCCCTTCAGACGCAGCGGCGCCGTCCAGCGGGCAATCGCCTCCTGCAAGGGCACGCCTTTCGGCGCCTTGACCAGCAGACGCACCCGGTGGCGGCCGCGGACGCGGGCAATGGGGGCCGGTGCCGGGCCGAACAGCTGGGCGCCGATCTGGCGCAGGGGGCCGTCATTGCGGGCCATCGCATTGCCGAGGTCAAAGACCGCCGCCAGATCCGGCCCCGACAGGATGATCCCGGCCATCCTGCCATAGGGCGGAACACCGGCCGCCTGGCGCTCGGCCGCTTCCGCCTTCCAGAAGCTTTCTTCATCGCCGGACAGGATCGCCCGGATCACCGGGTGTTCGGGCTGGAAAGTCTGCATCAGCGCCTCACCGGGCCGCTCGGCGCGGCCCGCCCGGCCCGCCACCTGGCGCATCAGCTGAAAGGTGCGCTCTGCGGCGCGCAGGTCGGAGCCTTGCAGGCCAAGATCGGCATCAATCACCCCCACCAGAGTCAGCAGCGGGAAGTTGTGTCCCTTGGCAACCAGCTGGGTGCCGAGGATGATGTCGGCCTCGCCTGCTGCGATTTCCTCAATCCTCTGCTTCAGCGCCCTTGCGGAGCCGAACAGGTCGGAGCTGAGCACCGCAATCCGCGCCTCCGGAAACAGGCCCGTGGCCTCTTCCGCCAGCCGCTCGATGCCGGGGCCGACGGGGGCCATCTTGCCTTCCACCTCGCAGGAGGGGCAGGCCTCCGGCACCGGTTTGGTCTCGCCGCACTGGTGGCACATCAGCCGTTTCATGAACCGGTGCTCCACCATCCGCGCGTCGCAATGGTCGCAGGCCACCTGCGCGCCGCAGGCCCGGCAGATGGTGACCGGGGCAAAGCCGCGGCGATTGAGGAACAAGAGCGACTGCTCGCCCCGTTCCATGCGCAGCTTCATCGCCTGTTTCAGCGTGGGCGAGATCCAGGTTGAGGGCAGCAGGTCTTCGCTGCGCATGTCCACCGCGCGCATGTCGGGCAGCACAGAGGCACCGAAACGCGACGTCAGGTTCAGGCGGTTGTACTTGCCGGCCTCGGCATTGGCCCAGGTTTCCAGCGACGGCGTGGCGGAGGCCAGCACCACCTGCGCCGAACACATGGCTGCCCGCAGAACCGCCATGTCCCGGGCGTTATAAAGGACCCCGTCCTCCTGCTTGTAGGAGGTGTCGTGCTCCTCATCGACGATGATCAGTCCCAGATCCCGGAACGGCAGGAACAGCGACGAACGCGCGCCGATCACCAGCTGCGCCGCGCCCTGCCCGACCATCTTCCAGACCCGGCGGCGTTCGGTCATGGTGGCGCCAGAGTGCCATTCGGCCGGTTTGGCACCGAAGCGTGCCTCCACCCGGGTGAGGAATTCGGCCGTCAGCGCGATTTCCGGCAGCAGCACCAGCGCCTGCCGCCCGGCGCGCAAAGCAGCAGCGACGGCTTCCAGATAGACCTCGGTCTTGCCGGAGCCGGTGACACCTTTCAGCAGCGTGGTGCCGTAACGCCCGCTGTGGACACCTTCGGCCAGCGTGGCAGCGGCCTTGGCCTGATCCTCGGTCAGCTGCTTGGAGGGCAGCTCCGGATCCAGATGCGGATAGGGCGTATCGCGGGGGGCTTCCTCCTCGCGCAGGGCGCCTTGTTTCACCAGCCCCTTCACCACCGATGGCGTCACATCTGCCATATCGGCGAGCTCCTTGGGCGTGAAGGCGAGGCCGCCGTATTGCTCCAGCACCTCCAGCACCCTTGTACGGGCATCAGTCATCCGGTCCGGAACGCCGTCGCCCCGGCGCAGGATCTTGCGCATTGAGGGCGGATCGGAAAGACCCGGCGCGCGGGTCGCCAGCCGCAGCATCGCGGGCATCGGGGTCAGCGTGTAGTCGGCGGCTTTTCCGAGGAACTGGCGCATCTCACCCCGCATCGGCGCCACGTCCAGCACCCGGATCACCGCGCGCAGCTTGGCCGAATCGAAGTCCCCGGCGCCCGGCCCCCAGACCACGCCCAGCACCTTGCGCGGGCCCAAGGGCACTTCGACAAAGGCGCCAAGGAAACAGCCGCCCTCGGGCGCGCGGTAATCCAGAAGCCGGTCAAGGGGTTGCGTGGTCAGCACCCCGACCCGCTCGCCTGCCTGAAAGAACTCCTGCCCGCTCATGCTGCCGCCCATGTTGCCGCCCGTAATCCCATGAGGTAAAGGCAGAAGCGACCGAGGCCAACCCATCCAAAGGACTGCCCCATGAAATTCTTCGTAGATACCGCCGAGATCGGCGCCATTGCCGAGCTCAACGATCTGGGTATGGTGGACGGTGTCACCACCAACCCGTCACTGATCAAGAAATCCGGCCGCGACATCATCGAAGTGACCAAGGAGATCTGCGATCTGGTCGAGGGGCCGGTATCAGCGGAAGTGACCGCGACCGATGCGGACACCATGATCGCCGAAGGCCGCAAGCTGGTTGAGATCGCCGAGAACATCGCGGTGAAAGTGCCGCTGACCTGGGACGGGCTGAAGGCCTGCAAAACCCTGACAGACGATGGCCACATGGTGAACGTGACCCTGTGCTTCTCCGCCAACCAGGCGCTGCTGGCAGCCAAGGCGGGCGCGACCTTCATCTCGCCGTTCATCGGCCGTCTGGATGACATCAACCTGGACGGCATGGAGCTGATCGAGGACATCCGCACCATTTATGACAACTTCGGTTTTGAGACGCAAATCCTGGCCGCCTCGATCCGCTCGGTGAACCATGTGCTGGATTCGGCCCGCATCGGCGCCGATGTGATCACCGCCCCGCCCGCCGTGATCAAGGCGATGGTGAACCACCCGCTGACCGATAAGGGCCTGGACGCCTTCCTGGCCGACATCAAGGCGGCAGAGATCAAGATCCTCTGATTGGCCTGAAGTTCGCAAGGCCTGGAAAGGCGCCCTTAACCGGGCGCCTTTTCCTTTGCAGGCAAAGTCCTCCCGCGCAGCCCTGCGCCCCGGCTGTTGCCGGACTGCTTGGCGGCTTGGACCCGGCAGCGCGCCTTTCGGCGCGCTGCAGCGGCGCTTCACGCCGCAGGCGCCGGGCCGCAGCCCGGCGCCATGCCCAACGGGCGCGGGGCATGGATATGCACCGGCGACGGGCGGGAGCACGCCCTGCCGGTAAATTCCGCTGCGCCCGCATTTTTCCTCAGCATTGGAAAAATCCCGTGCTATACACATCACCAAACCCGTCAGAGGTCCGGAGCCGCAAGAGTTCACACATGAGCAGTTCAAGCCAATCCGCCAATTTGGAACACCAGCTGCGCGAGGCGATCCTCGCCAAACCCGATGCCGTGCTGGAGGACCAGCACCTGATGAATGCCCTGGTAGCCGCCAATGAGCGCGCCATGGGCTCCAATGTCGTCGATTTGCGCGGCATCGCGATGGAGCGGATGGCGGCGCGGCTGGACCGGCTGGAGGACACCCACCGCTCAGTGATTGCCGCGGCTTATGACAACCTGGCCGGCACCAACCTCATTCACCGCGCCGTGCTGCGGCTGCTGGAGCCGCAGGATTTCACCGCCTTCCTCACCTGCCTGGAGCAGGACATGCCGGAGATCCTGCGCGTCAATGCGCTGGCGCTGGTTCTGGAAACTGCCCAGCCCGGCGGCGCGGCAATTGAGCGCAAATCCGGCGCTCTGAAACTGGCTGGCCCCGGTTTCACCGAAAGCTATGCCGACCAGCCCGGCAGCGAACGCCCCGTCACGCTGCGCCAGACCCAGGGCGGCAGCCCGCGCGTCTATGGGCAAAAGGCCGAATGGATCCGCTCCGAGGCTTGCCTGATGCTGAACCTGGGCGAAGGCCGCCTGCCCGGGATGCTGGTGATGGGATCTGAAGACCCACATCAGTTCTCGCCCATGCAGGGCACCGACCTGCTGGCCTTTTTTGGCGGCGTGTTTGAACGTTCGATGCGCTACTGGCTGTCATGACCCTGATCTCCCCCGCCTGCCGGGATGCGCTGCAGCTGTGGCTGGAGCGATTGGGCGGGCTGGAGGATGCCTCCGCCAACACTCTCACCGCCTACCGCTGCGATGTCACCGCCTTTCTGGCCTTCATGACGCAGCACAGCGGCGGGCCGCAGGGGCTGGGTGCGCTGGCGCGGATCACCACATCAGACATGCGGGCCTGGATGGCGTCCGAGCGCACCTCCGGCACCGGCGCGCGGTCGCTTGCCCGCAAGCTGTCGGCGGTCAAGAATTTCTACCGCTGGCTGGCGGAGCGCGAAGGCTTTGAACCGGCCGCAGTGCTGCTGGCGCGCTCCCCCAAGTTCCAGAAGAAGCTGCCGCGCCCGCTGGCGCCTGAGGCCGCCAAGGCGGTGCTGGAGACGGTCGAGCTGCAGTCGCAAGAGGACTGGGTGGCCGCCCGCGACGTGGCGGTGGTGACGCTGCTTTACGGCTGCGGGCTGCGGATTTCCGAGGCGCTGGGGCTGACGGGGGCAGATGCGCCGCTGCCACCGGTCTTGCGCATCCTGGGCAAGGGCCGGAAGGAGCGCGTGGTGCCGGTGCTGCCTGCCGCGCGGGATGCGGTGGAACGCTACCTTCAGCTCTGCCCGCATCCGCAGAAAGCCGGCGCGCCCCTGTTCCGCGGCGTGCGCGGCGGTGCGCTGAACCCGCGCCAGATTCAGGGCGCGATGGCCAAGACCCGCGCCCAGCTGGGCCTGCCCGCCACCGCCACACCGCATGCGCTGCGCCACAGTTTTGCCACCCACCTGCTCGAGGCCGGCGGCGATCTGCGTGCGATTCAGGAACTGCTGGGCCATGCCTCCTTGTCGACCACCCAGGCCTATACGGCAGTCGATACCACCCACCTGATGGAAGTCTACAACAAGGCCCATCCAAAGGCGTGACTTGACCAGGCAAAGAGACTGGCCTTTGCTGGCGGCAGGAGGCCTGCGATGACTGACGCCAGATCCGCGCAACCCGAACTGATCAGTGTGCTCACATGCCCGGCTTGCGGGCACGAGGCGGCTCTGGAGATGCCGCAGGACGCCTGCCAGTGGTTCCATGACTGCCCCGCCTGCAGCACCCTGCTGCGGCCAAAGCCCGGGGATTGCTGCGTGTTCTGCTCCTATGGCACTATACCCTGCCCGCCGGTGCAATTGGGGCACAAGTGCTGCGGCTGAAGCTGCAGGCGGTCCGAACTAGATAAAATCCGCGCTATTTTCGCCGGGCAGCTGAAAGCCTCTGTTAAGGCGGTGCAGGCTTGATGGCAGAAACCGATCCAGAAAGGATTCTGCTATGACCAGTTCCGGCCTTGCCGCCCTGTTCTTTGACGGCGCCCCCGCGGCCCCTGCGCCGCCGCCCGGCAGCCACCCCTGGGAGCGGATCAGCGATCTGCCTTCTCATCCGCCCTTCTCCGCCCCGGACATTACCGATCCTGCCCCGCATGGCCGCCGGATGTCGCGGATCCAATTTGCCAAGGGTACGGAATTCCGCCCAAACCTGCACTGAACGGTTGCGGGTCCGGGGCAAATTCGCCATCAGGGACAAATGACACCTCAGATCCGCGCCCTCTCCGTTCATCTGCTGACCGCAACCGGTGCCGTCTTTGCCATGCTGGCGATGCTGGCGGCGGCGGATGGCAAATGGAGCCTGATGTTCCTGTGGCTGGTGGTGGCCTTTGCGGTGGATGGTGTCGACGGGCCGCTGGCGCGGCACTACCACGTCAAGCGGTATTCCCCGGAATTCGACGGGGTGCTGCTGGACCTGATCATCGACTATCTGACCTATGTGTTCATCCCCGCATTTGCCCTGTTCCAGTCGGGGCTGATGGCGGGCTGGACCGGCTGGTTTGCGATCATCGTGATCACCTTTGGCAGCGCGATGTATTACGCCGACACGCGGATGAAAACCAAGGACAACTCCTTTTCCGGTTATCCCGGGGTTTGGAATATGCCGGTGCTGGTGATTTTTGCCCTGGAACCCAGCCATTGGACCAGCCTTGTGCTGGTGACGCTTTTGTCCATCGCCATGTTCCTGCCGTTGAAATTCATTCATCCGGTGCGCACCGTGCGCTGGCGCAACCTGTCACTGCCCATGGCGCTGGCCTGGACCTTCTTTGCCGGCTGGGCGGCCTGGGTGGATTTCCATCCGGCCAGCTGGGCGCATTGGGGACTGGTCGTCACCTCGGTCTACTTGCTGTTCGTCGGCATTGCCCAGCAGATCGTGCCCGAGCGGCGGCGCAAGTCCTCCACCGTTTGAGGATGAAGGGGCGCTTTGCCCCTCTGCGCCCCTGCCGGGACGCATTCACCCCGGAGTATTTTCTACCAGAAAGAAGCGAAAAGGGCGCATCCGGGCTGCGGCTCAGATCAGCAGGCTGGCGGCGCCTTCGTGCTTCAGCAGCGCCACTTTGGTTTCCACCCCGCCCTGGCCCGAGAAGCCGCCAAGGCCGGTAGCGCTCAGCACCCTGTGGCAGGGGATGATCACCGGGATAGGGTTGCCGCCGCAGGCATTGCCCACCGGCTGGGGCGGCGCGCCCAGGTCCTTGGCAATTTCCCCGTAGGTCCGGGTTTCGCCGAAGGGGATCGCGACCATCGCATCGCAAACCGCGCGCTGAAAACCTGACCCTTCTACCTGAAGCGGCAGGTCGAATTCTGTCAGTTCCCCCGCGAAATAGGCGCGCAGCTGTGCCAGTGCCCTGTCCAGCAGCGCGGACTGGCCGCTTGCCTGCGCCGACCATGCGAGGCGCACGATGGCCCCGTCCCGCTCCGTCACGCTGAGCGCGCCGACCGGTGTTTCAAGACTTGCTGAAATCATAGAACCTCCCAGAAGCGCGCTGCTGGCGCATCCTGGCAGGATTGGCGCCAGAGGCAAGAGCGTCCGGTGGCCCGGCCGACGGATCAGTAGCTTCGGCCTCCGCCGTTAACACTTCGTTAACCAGTGTTTAGAAATCCTCACCCCATTGCATCAAATTATAATAAAGTGAGTTTCAAGAACGGTACTAAAGGTCAGCAAGATGATTTCTGCAGTTTCCAGCTCCGCCAGCCTGTTTAACAGCATGAAGCAGTTGCAAGCCGCCTATCAGCGGCAGCCGGCGATTGCAGAAGCAGGCGGCCAGCCGGTGGATGCGCCGCTGACCCAAGGCAGCAGCCAGGGCCTGGCCCGCAGCACTGCCCGCGAAGAAATGCTGAGCGCCGAGCGCCCGGATGCCCTGACGCCTCAGTACATTGGCCCCGCCCGCGCAGCTGCCCGCAGCGAGGCCCTGAACCTGCAACAAATCAATGGTTTCGACATGGCTGCCTTCTTTCTGGATCTGGCCAATGGCTGCCAGGCCGGCCCAAAACCGGTGAGCGCGCTGGCTGCCGAAGCCCAATACGTCAAGGCCCGGATGGTCACCGGCTGATCCGCTGTTTCCGGGTACGGGCGGCATTAACATGCTGTTAAGCGTGATCTGTTAACCTTCCTGCAAGACCGGTTCTCAGCCAGCGCGAAGGTTCCGCTCCATGTTTGTACCAGTTTCAGGCCGGGTAGATCCTGCCAAACCAAACCGCGGTCATCTGACCGCCCGCCCGGTTGTCCGCTCGGACGACCCTGAGCGCAGCGAATCTGCCAGCACCAGCCCGCGGGAGCGGGACCCGGACAGCCATCCTCAGGACCCGCCCGCCGGGCAGAACAGCCGCCGCCTGAAGGCGCGCAGCGGCCTGCTCGGGCCGGACCGGCCGCCCGCTTTGTTTCAGGAAAATGCCGTCCTGGCCGCGCATCTGCTGCTGCAGCGCGCCCGCCGCGAAGAGCCGGATCCGGAAACAGGATCAGAAGCGGCCTGTCACGGCTATGAGGCTGCCAGGAGCTTTTCAGCCTGGCAGGCCTGATCCTTATTGCAGCTGCGCCCAGAACAGCTCCAGATGGCGCGACATGATCTCTTCGAAGCGGCCGCTTTCGCGCAGTTTCTTCAGCCCAGCATTGATCCGGTAAAGATGGGACGTGCCGCGCCAATGGCGTTTGGAGATCACCACATGCAAGCCCTCTTCGGACAGCGGTTTCTCCAGTGGCAGCACGGTGTCGCGCAGCCCCTCGCGGACGATGGTGTTGGCGCCCAGGAACAGGTTCACCGCCACGGCATCCACCTGCCCCTGCGCCACCATGCGGAAGCAATCGGCCGGCGTGTCCGGCTGCACCAGAGTGATCTTGCCCTCATCCAGCCAGCGCCGCCCTGAACGGTTCAGGTCATGGGTGAAATAGCCCTTGGGACGGCACAGGGTCTTGCCCTCAATGTCGCTGTCGGCAGCATAGGCGAATTGATCATCGGAGCGCACGAACAGCATGATCGGCAGCGCCATAACCGGCTCTGAGAAGTGGAAATTCGCGCAACGCTCGTTGTCCGGCTCTGCCTCGCAGTCGGGGCGCAGCCAGGGAAAGCCCATGTCGAACTCCTTTTGATCCAGCATCGGGAACAGATGCTTGGACCAGTCGTCCTCCCAGCTGATCGCATAGGACACCGGAGACGGGGCCAGTTCCAGCGCCGCATTGACCAGCTCTGTCACCATGCCCTGGCCAGGCAGGCCGCGGTCGGTGAAGGGCGCATATCCGCCGCCCGTCAGCAGCGTCATCTCCGCGTCCTGCTTGCGCAGGGGTGTCGCATCGGGCGCGGTTGCCTGTTTTATGCAGGGGATGTGCAGCTTGCGGCCCGGCACCACCGAGGAGCCCACCAGCACATCCTGGTTGCGGTAATAGATCATCGTCCAGCGTTCGCGGTCGCCATAGTGGGTCTCTGCAATCGAGAACAGGTTGTCGCCGGGCTGCACAACGTAATCCACGTCGCAGATCGCCTGGGCCGCCGAAGGCAGACCCAGCAGCAATCCAAGGCTCAGCAGATGGCGGCAGATGCTGTTGAACATGCCTCTCCCCCTCAATATCCGGCCCAGACCCTGGCCATGTGGTCTTCGATGATCGCCTGATAGGTGCCATCCTCACGGATGCCGCGCAGAGACGTGTTGACCATGTCCATCAGCTGCTGCGCCTCAGGGTGGGTCTTGTGCACGATCACATGCAGCGCTTGGATCGAGATCGGCTCTGGCACTGCGTCAAACCGGTCCGACAGGCCCAGTTCCTTGATCTGCGCGCGGCCGGTGAATTCATTCATCACCACCGCGTCGGCCTTGCCCTCCAGTACCATTTCGTAACATTCCGCGGTGGTCAGCGGCTGTACCACCTCTACCTTGCCGTCGCGCAGCCAATGGCGGCCCTGCTGCTCAAACAGATAGGTTTCATAGCCTTGCGGGCGGCAGAAGGTCTTGCCGAACAGATCCTCATCCTTGGTAAAGGTCAGAGGGCGCGACTTGTCGGTGAACATCAGAACCAGGACCTCGAACATCGGTTCGGAGAACAGGAAGTTCTTGCAGCGCGGCTCTGCCGGGTTGTTTTCACAATCCGGCTTGTACCAGGGGAAGCCCGCGTCCAGCAGCGCATTGGACAACAGCGGCTCTTCATGCGAGGTCCAGAGATCAACCCAATGAACCGCATAGCCTTCGTCCGGGTCTGCGTGGCGCATCGCGGCATTCAGCACGTCGGTCATCATGCCGCCGTTGTGCAGGTCCTTGCCGGTGAAAGGGGCAAAGTCATCCGCCGTCAGCAGGTTGATGCGGTGGCGCACCTCGGCGCTGCCTGAGGCGATCTGCACCGGCTTGGCCGCCACCGGCGCGCTGGCAGAGATTTCCTTGCCGCCTTCCAGGCCCAGCGGCAGCCCTTCGAGACAGGCCAGCGACAGCTTCATGCCGACGCGCAGGGCGTTCGGCTTGGGGCCGATGGTGTCGATATTGCGGCTGTGGATCGCGCTCCATTTGCCTGCGTCCTTGTACAGTTTGTCAGCGATCACCGACAGGCTGTCACCCGGCTGCACAGAGTAGATCCCGCCGCAGGTTTCGGCAGCGGCGGAATTGGCTGCAAAGGCAAATAGACCCATAGCAGCGGCAGCGATATAGTTCTTCATAGTCCCCCCGGGAAGTCGTCTGTGCTGCAGCCGGTTCCGGCCAGCAGCACCTGTTAGTCTGTTTGTTATGATAGTATTCCGCCCCGCCGCGGCGTTCTGCACGCGGCTTCTGCGGAAACAGCTCCGGCGCGAACGCCGGCGCAAACCCTTAGTTGCCGACGAAAAGCGCCAGCAGCGTGGCGGTGTCGACCCGCCCGTCGGTTCCGATCAGGCTGGCAGGCACAGTGATTTCCTTGCGTGCATAGGCACCGTTCACCATTTGGTCGATATAGGCTTCCGACTGGCCCTGAGCCGCCGCAGTCAGCACCATTTTGTACAGCGCCGTTCCCTCTTCTGCCGCGGCAGAGGCGCCTTGACTCAGGTTTTCGGGGTTTTCCTGCTTGCTGCGCAGCGCTGCCAGGGTTCCGGCAGTGATGCGCGCCACCAAAGCGTCTTCCCCGGCGCCCGCGCCTTCCTGCAGGCCCGCAGCAGATGCAGCACCGGCCGGCTGCACATCCGCGGCCAGGGTATCCGGTGCAGCGGCAGCTTGCAGGCCGGCCGTCTCCGCTGTGTCTGCCGGAGTGCCGCCGCTGAACTGGAAATACAGCAGCATCGCCGCTGCCACAGCCAGTCCGGCCGCCGCCAGCCCCAGCTTCGGCAAAGAGCTTGCGCCTTCCATCTGCGGCGGAGCAAAGGGTTGCGGCCCGGTCTGTTCCGCCGAATTGGCGCGTTTGCCGGGTTTGGGCGCAGCGGCCACAGCAGGCTTGGGCGCAGAGGGTTTGACAGCTGCAGGCTTGACCGGGGCCTGTTTCGCCACTTCGGCTGCGGCCGGGGCCGGCTTGCGCTCCGCGCCGTCTGCAACCAGTCCGATTTTCATGTTTTTCGGCGCAGACACCCCATCAATCCGGATGGATGTCCCCCGCGGCTTGGCTGATTCACCTGCCGGTTGCGCGTCTGCCTTCAGCTTCAGCATTGAAAACTGCCCCCCTGCTCCATGCCATGCTTTGAAATGACGGCTGAAAATCTTCATGGAATTAACAAATTTTTAACCAATTGTGGAAAACCGGTCAACATCTAGAGGAATCTAATTCCACTAAACACAAGGCGACACACGGTAAAAGTGCGGAGAATTTCGCAACAATAGCGCAAAAATGACAACGCCCGGCCAAAAAGCCGGGCGTTGCAAACAATTCGAAGGTGAATCCTGCAGTTAATCCAGCGCGCTATCGCAGCGGCCGCAGACGCCTTCGTGGCTGTGGCTGCCCACATCCGGCAGGATCTTCCAGCAGCGCTGGCACTTGCCGCCGTCGGCCTTCTCGAACACCACCGAAACACCATCCACCTCCGGCATGCGGAAAGCTTCGGCGGGGGCCGGATCGTTTGTCAGCTGGATATCCGAGGTGATGCAGACATCGGCAAAGTTCACCGACTGCAGCGCCTCCAGCGCTTCGCCGTCACGCACATGCACCACAGGGGCGGCCTCCAGCGAGGCGCCGATCACCTTGTCGGTGCGCTGCACCTCAAGTGCTGCGGTCACCACCCGGCGGGCTTGGCGGATCTTGGACCACTTAGCGGCCAGCGGCTCGTTCAGCCAGTCGGCAGGCGTGTTCGGGATGTCCTGCAGGTGCACCGAAGACCCCTCGCCCGGGTATTTCTCCAGCCAGACCTCTTCCATGGTGAAGACCAGGATCGGCGCCAGCCAGGTGGTCAGGCGGTGGAACAGGATGTCCAGCACAGTGCGTGCGGCGCGGGCGTTCAGCGTGTCGCCGTCGCAGTAGAGCGCGTCCTTGCGGATGTCGAAATAGAAGGCCGACAGATCCACGGTGGCAAAGTTGAACACCGCCGAGAACACACCCTGGAAGTCGAACGACTGGTAGCCGGTGCGCACCTTGTGATCCAGTTCGGCCAGGCGGTGCAGCACCCACTGCTCCAGCTCCGGCATATCTGCCGGCTCCACCCGCTGCTCTTCCTTGAAGTCGCCCAGCGACCCCAAGAGGAAGCGCATCGTGTTGCGCAAGCGGCGGTAGCTGTCGGCGGTGCCTTTCAGGATCTCCGGCCCGATCCGCTGGTCGGCGGTGTAGTCGGTCTGGGCCACCCACAGGCGCAGGATGTCGGCGCCGTACTGCTTGACGACCTCTTCCGGCACGATGGTGTTGCCGAGCGATTTGGACATCTTCATGCCCTTCTCGTCCAGCGTGAAGCCATGGGTCACCACATTGCGGTAGGGCGCCCGGCCCTTGGTGCCGCAGGCCTGCAACAAGGACGAGTGGAACCAGCCGCGGTGCTGGTCGGTGCCTTCCATGTAGACGTCCGCAATGCCGTCCTCGGTGCCGTCCTCACGGTCGCGCAGCACAAAGGCGTGGGTCGAACCGGAATCGAACCACACGTCCAGCACGTCGAACACCTGGTCATAGGCGTCCGCATCGACGATGCCGTCCAGCACCTTGGCCTTGAAACCCTCGGTGTACCAGACGTCGGCGCCGTGCTCTTCGAACTCCGCGACAACGCGCTTGTTCACCTCCTCGTTGCGCAACAGGAAGTCCGCATCGGTCGGCAGCGCGCCCTTCTTGGTGAAGCAGGTCAGCGGCACACCCCAGGCGCGCTGGCGGCTCAGCACCCAGTCCGGGCGGCTTTCGATCATTGAGAACAGGCGGTTGCGGCCGGTCTGCGGCCACCATTTCACCAGTTCGTCGATCGAGCGCAGCGCGCGGGTGCGGATGCTGTCGCCCATCTGGTCCATGCCGTCGTCGATTTTGCGGTCGACGGAGGCAAACCACTGCGGCGTGTTGCGGTAGATGATCGGCGCCTTGGAGCGCCAGGAGTGCGGGTAGCTGTGCTTGATCTTGCCGCGCGCCAAGAGGCCGCCGACCTCAACCAGCTTGTCGATCACTGCCTTGTTGGCATCCCCCTCGCCGCCTTTGCGCGACAGGATGAACTTGCCGCCAAAGAACGGCAGGTCGGCGCGGAAAGAGCCGTCGTCCATCACGTTGTAGGTGATCACCTGCTCCAGCATGTTCAGATCGCGGTAGAGTTCGAATTCTTCCATACCGTGGCTCGGCGCGCAGTGGACAAAGCCGGTGCCTTCAGTGTCGGTCACGAAGTCAGCCGCACGGAAGTCGCGGATATCGTCCCATTCGCCGTTGGAGCCTTCAGCGCCTGCCAGCGGGTGGGTCAGGCCGATGCCCGCCAGATCCGAGGCCGGAACGTCAGCCACGCGGCTGTACTGATCCTCAGCCAGACGCGCGCGTTTGAACACGTCTGCGGCCAGATTGTCGGCCAGGATGTACTTCTCGCCCACAGCGGCCCAGCACTCATCCGGAGTGCCGGTGACTTCATAGAGGCCATAAGCAATCTCTTCGCCGTAAACGACGGCCTTGTTCGACGGCATGGTCCAAGGGGTGGTGGTCCAGATCACCACATTGGCGCCCGCCAGCTTGTGATCCGCAGGCTCTGCCACCTTGAACTTTACCCAGATGGTGAAGCTTTCCTTGTCGTGATACTCCACCTCGGCCTCGGCCAGAGCGGTTTTCTCGACCGGCGACCACATCACGGGTTTGGAGCCTTGATACAGCGTGCCGTTCATCAGGAAGGTCATGAACTCATCCGCAATGACCGCCTCGGCGTGGTAGTTCATGGTCAGATACGGATCATCCCAGTTGCCGGTGATGCCCAGACGCTTGAACTCCTCGCGCTGGATATCGACCCAGCTGTCGGCAAAGGCGCGGCATTCCTGGCGGAACTCGACAACCGGCACCGCGTCCTTGTTCTTGCCCTTCTTGCGGTACTGCTCCTCGATCTTCCACTCAATGGGCAGGCCGTGGCAGTCCCAGCCCGGCACGTAACGCGCATCAAAACCCATCATCTGATGGGAGCGCACGATCATGTCCTTGATGGTCTTGTTCAGCGCGTGACCGATGTGCAGGTGGCCGTTGGCATAGGGCGGGCCGTCATGCAGGGTGAAGGGCTTGCGCTCCGCGTCGCCGCCCTTGGCCGCAGCGGCTTTCTCGCGCAGCTTGTCGTAGACGCCAATCTGCGCCCAGCGTTCCAGCCAGCCGGGCTCGCGCTTGGGCAGGCCTGCGCGCATCGGGAAAGCGGTTTTGGGCAGGTTCAGGGTGTCTTTATAGTCAGGCGTCTGGGGCGTGTCGGCGCACATCTGGGGCGTCCTTTGGATGATCAAGGTCGGAAATGGGGATATTCGGTTCGGCGCGATGGCTCAAGCGCCTTTGCCCGGCGGCTCAATGGTTTCAGAGCGCCGGGGATATAATTCGAATAATGATGGCCGCGAATAGGGACATGATCCGCCTTATAGGCTGGAGCGGCGGGAGGGTAAAGCGGCTGATGTGCCGCATAGTGATGAGGGCAGCAGCGAGCGGAACCACCCGCTCTGGTCACCGCACCAGCCAAACGCCCAGATCAGGCCGCGCCAGCATCAGCCAGAGGATTGCCAGCACGGCGGCAAAGGCAGGAAAGCCGCAAGCGAACCAGATTGCGAACAAGCGGTGATAGCGCGCGGGCAGCACCTGCCCCGCCGCGGCTGCCTCCCGCGCCAAGTCACGCAACCGCAGCTGAATCCAGACCACCGGCAGCCAGAACAGACCGGTCAGCACATAAAGCCCCAGCGACAGCGCCAGCCAGCCGGCGCTCAGCGGCCAGCCCAGCCGCCAGGCCAGCAACCCGCCGGTGACGGGCTGGGCAACCACGGCCGTGGCTGTGAACAAAAGGTCCGCCAGCACCACGATGCTGGCTGTATGGGCAACCAGTGCCGCGTCCCGTGTCCGGTGCGCCATCAGCATGAAGAAGGCGATGCCCGCGCCGGTTCCCAGCAGCACACAGGCGCCGATCACATGCAGCCAGCGCAGGATCAGGTCCAGGTCCATTTCAGCGCTCCTGCAGCAGTTGATGGGTGATCAGCGCCAGCAGCAGCCCCGGCAGCACTTTGACCAGCGGCCCGAGCGGATCCGCCCACATCTGCGGGGTAACGGCAGTGGCCGCCGCCAAATAGATCAGCGAGACCGCTGCCATCCCTGCGCAGGCACGCGCCGCCCAGGGCCGCCACAGGATGGCCAGCCCCAGGGTGATATCGGCAAGCGACCAGAAGATGACGCTCGCATTCGCCGGCAGGCTGCTCCATCCAGCATCCGTCAGCACTTTCGCCGCCCCATTCATCTGCCAGAGGCCGATCAGGCCCGAGGCCAGCCAGAACAGGCTTAGCACAGCGACCGCAACCGGCATCAGCAGAGCCATCCGCGCATCCAGCCGCTGCGCTCGCCCCGGAGACAGCGACTGATAGACGGGCTTGAGCGGCGCAATCCCCTGCCCCATGGCGGCCCGGTAGGGTGCGGGATCGCCGCGCACGCCGCTCTGGATTTCGGCCATTGCGGTGGAGCGCAGCGGAGAGCGCCATCCCAGCCGCCCCAAAGCGTCGGCACAGGCTGCAACCGGCGGCAGCAGCCAGCCCGGGATCCGCAGCAGCCTGCGCGCCGGAGCAAGCCCCAGCCACGCCCGGGTCTCTGCCAGCACCTCCGACAGCGTGTGCGGCTGGTCCTCCACCAGGTCATAGGTGCCCTGCGGCAGATCACCGCGCAGCGCAGCAACAACCGCCGCCGCCAGATCCGCCATGCCGATGCATTGCACCGGCGCGTCTGCCAGCGCCACAGGCTGCACCCACGGCACCGCTGCCAGCATTCTCAGCAGACCCGTGCCGCCATAGGCGTTTTGCCCGATCACCAGCCCTGGCTTCAGGGTACGCAGCGGCGCACCGGTGGCCCGCAAGGCTGCGTCCCCCCGCCCCTTGCTGCGCATGAACTCTGTCCCCGCGTCCGGACCTGCCCTGGCCGCTGAAATCTGCACTACCGCGATGCCCCGCTCCGCACAGGCCGTGCCCAGGGCTGCGATGGCGGTGTGATGCACGGCCTCCAGCTCACCCGGCGCCATATCCTGCAGAACCCCCGCGCAATTCACCACGGCGTCCGCGCCCTGCAGCAGCGGCGCCCAGCCCTCAGGCCGCAACAGCTGCAAGAGGTCGCCCTGCTTGAATGGAACGTCCGGCAGCACCCGCGCTGCCTGCGCGGTGCTGCGTCCCAGGCCAGTCACATGCATTCCAGCGGCCCGAAGGGTGCGCACCACCTCAGCCCCGATAAACCCATAGGCGCCTAAAACCAGCACCCTCTTCGCATTCTCCGCCATCAATGAATGCCTTTTTGACAAATCCCTCGCTCACCATAGCGGTGGCGGCCGCAGGCGCCAGCGCCGCCGCAAGCTGGAGCTGCGGCAGATGCGCCTTTACCCTTCCGCTCGGCTTGGCTTCCACCTATCTACAGGCCAAAGCAGGCCGGAGCAGACAATGACCGATACCGAAACACAGAACCCGCTGGCGCGGTTCGAGATCACCGCTGAGGAGATTTCTCGCGTGGTGGCGGTGTTCTACATGCAGGTGCGCGCCGATGATGTGCTGGGTCCGGTGTTTGCCGCACATGTCACGGATTGGCCCGAACATGAGGAGAAGATCGCAGGCTTCTGGCGCAATGCAATCCTGCGCGAGCGCAGTTACAGCGGCAATCCGATGCGGGTGCATGTCTCGCGCCCAGACGTGAAGGCAGAGCATTTCCCGCTGTGGCTGGGGCTGTTCCACCGGGTGCTGCGGGCGGAGCTGCCGGAGCGCACCGCGCTGCAATGGGGCGCCCTGGCCGACCGCATCGGCGAAGGCTTCCGTACTGGCATCGTCGCAATGCGCCAGCCCAAGGACCAGCCGCCCAAGCTGTTCTGATCGCCCGGACAGTGGTGCTCCCGCGCCCGCAGGCCTACGGCTGGCGCCGAACGCCTTGGCGGCCTTGGGCGCGGCTCATGCTGGGCATGAGCCTGGCGCGCGCGTTATTTCTCCTTGGAAAACAATCCCGTCAGCGCCCGCTGCACCACCTTGCGGGTGCTGGGCTTGTGCTGCGGCGAGAACGGCATCGGGCGGCAGACCTCCATCGCGGCAATACCAACGCGGGCGGACAAGGCGCCGTTGACCAGCCCTTCGCCGAACCGGCGGGAGAGCTTGGACAGAACCGACCCGCCCAGCACCGGCTCCAGCAAGTCATCGCCTGCGGCCACTGCGCCGGTGGCGGCCAAATGCGCCAGCACCGCGCGGGTCAGCCGCCAGGAACTGAAGAAACCGGGCCGGCCGCCATAGATCCCCGCCACCCGGCGGATCATCCTCAGCGAAGAGACCAGCGCGGTCAGGATATCCGCCAGCGCCATCGGCACCAGCGCGGTTACTGTCGCGACCTGCCGGGACGCGGCCTCCACCTCACGCAGGGCAATGGCGTCCAGCGGCACCAGCAGTTCCTCCTCTGCCAGAAGCAGCAGAGCGTCGCCATCCATCACTTCCACCCGGCGTTCCGCCAGCCGGGCCTGATGCCAGCTGAGATCCTCGCGGCCTTTGTAAAACGCCTCCAGCCGGGTGGTGAAGGCGCGGGCATCGGCCAGATCCGCGGCCTCCTCTGCCAGATGACGCAGCGCATCGACGCGGCGCAGCCGGGAGAGCGCCGCTAGCTCACGCAGAGCCATCGCCAGCGCCAGCAGCAGAAGCGCCCCCAGGCCAGCGGTGACAGCCCAGCCCAGCAGCGGCACCCGTGCAATCAGCCCGGCGGCAAAATCCCAGGCCGCGACGGAGGCCATGGCACCAATGACCGCAACCAGCAGCGCCCAGAACAAGCGGGCCAGCCGTGACGGGCGACGGGCAGCGATGCGGGCCGCCTGCTCCATTGCCGCTGGTTTCGCCGTCGCGGGCAGCGGGTCGGGAACTGGCGGCGCGTCGGCCACAGGCGGCGCCTCCGCCTCCTCCTCCAGATCAAACAGAACGGGCTTCTTGCTCATGCCGCGGCCTCCTGCGCGGCGCGCCATTCATAGGTGATGTCTGGCAGGCCCTCTTCATTGCCAGAGCCATCGCCGCGGGCAACTTCGGCAAACCCCTCCCGCAGGTAGAACCGCTGCGCCCTTGTGTTGGCGGCAAAGGTGTTCAGCACCAGCCGCGGCGCCGCCGCCTTGGCCGCATCCAGCAGCATCTTGCCCGCCCCCTGCCCGCAGGCACCGGGAGCAAGGTAGAGAGAGCAGACCTCCTGCTCCTTGCGGGCCAGGAAACCCAGAACCGTCCCGTCCCGCTCCGCCACGGTGACCCAGCCCCGGTCGATCATCATGCCGCAGAACATGATCGTCTGGGCCGATGAATAGAGCTTGGGCATCCATTCGGTATCCTGCTGGAAGCGGTAGAGAATATCACCGGTTGCCCCCGCATCGAGCGGGGCCGCGGGGCGCAAGACAAGGGTCACAAGGCATCTCCGATCAGGAAATCTGCGGCGCGGTCGAGGCGGATATGCGGCGGGCCGCTGCCGTGTTTCAGGGTGAGCGGCGCGGGTGCAAAGGCCATTGACTGGTAATCGCCCTCCAGCCAGCGCTCCGCCCCTTGCCGCGCCGGTGTCAGCAACTGGGCCGGGTCCTGCGGCAGGGCGCCGGGGTAGAAGGCCGCCTGCTTGCCGTTGTCCAGCAGGGTGCCGCGGACGCAGGGTAATTCGCTGCTGTTATGGCTGCGCATTTCTTCTGTCGTCGTGCGCAGGGAGGCCAGCGCCAGCGCCGCAGTCTCAGCGCCGGCAAAGCGGGCGCGGTCCTGCGCCTCGCGGGTGAGCGCCTCGATGATGGCGGTCATCTGCGGGTGCTGGGCGTGGTGCAGATGGTCGGCCTTGGTGGCGGCGAACAGGATCTTTTCGACCCGCTTGCCGCCCAGGAGCCGGGTCAGGAAATGATTGCGGCCCGGTTTAAAGGCGCTGAGGATATCCGTCATCGCATGGCGCAGGTCCTCTACCGCCTGCGGGCCGGAATGGATCGCCGAGAGCGCATCCACCAGCACCACCTGCCGGTCGATGCGGGCAAAGTGGTCGCGGAAGAAGGGCTTCACGACCTTGGATTTATAGGCCTCATACCGCCGTTCCATTTCACGCCACAGGCTGCCGCGCGGCGCGCTGGCCTCAGGCGGCAGCGGGGCGAAGGTCAGCACCGGCGAGCCCTCAAGGTCGCCGGGCAGCAGGAAGCGGCCCGGTGTGCAATCGTAGAAACCGGCGGCGCGGGCGGCAGCCAGGTAATCCGTGAAGGCCGCGGCCAGCGCCTGGGCCTGCGGCTCGTCATGCGTCCCCGCGGGGACGGCTTTGTATTTCTCAGCCAGGAAATTTTCTGCCTGCGGCCGGGCGGCGATGCGGGCGAGCACATCCGCGGACCATTCGCCATAGGATTTGTCCAGCAGCGCCAGGTCCAGAAGCCATTCGCCGGGGTAGTCGACAATATCCAGATGCAGCGTGCGCGGCCCCTGCAGCCCGGCCAGCAAGCCGGCGGGCCGCACCTTGAGGCTGAGACGCAGCTCAGAGACCGCCCTTGTGCTGTCCGGCCAATGGGGTGACGGCCCGGTCAGCGCCGCGAGGTGGTTTTCATAGTCAAACCGCGGCACGGTGTCGTCGGGCTGGGGCTGCAGGAAGGCAGCCTCGATCCGGCCTTCGCGCGCGGCGTTCAGCTGCAGCATCCGGCCCCGGTCCATCAGATTGGCGACCAGCGAAGTGATGAACACCGTCTTGCCGGAGCGCGCCAGCCCGGTGACGCCCAGCCGGATGGGCCGGTCGAACAGCGCCGCGGAGAGGCCGCTGGCCGCGTTCTCCACCCCGCTCATCACCCCGTCTGCAAGGGAGGTTATCACCAAGGCCCTGATCCTGCTCTGTTCTTGCTGCTGACAAGATAGGCAGCATGTCGATAAGATACCAGAGCGCACGCAGGGCTTGCCCTGGTCCGGCCCTGTTGCTAGTTGCCCGGCCATGCCGCGTTTTGCTTTGAAAGTCGAATATCACGGGAAGCCTTTTGCCGGCTGGCAAAGGCAGAAGGACCTGCCCTCGGTGCAGGGCGCGATCGAGGCTGCGCTGGCGCGGCTGGAGCCGGGGGAGCACACCATTGCCGCCGCCGGGCGCACGGACACCGGCGTGCACGGGCTGGGACAGGTGGCGCATTGCGACATGGCCAAGGAGTGGGACCCGTTCCGCCTGTCAGAAGCGCTGAACTACCATCTGAAGCCCGATCCGGTCGCCATCGTGGATTGCGCCCGGGTGGAGGGGGACTGGCACGCCCGGTTTTCCGCGGTGGAGCGGCAGTATCTGTTCCGCATTCTGATCCGCCGCGCACCTGCCACCCATGACGCGGGACAGGTCTGGCAGCTGAGCCATGTTCTGGATGCAGACGCCATGCAGGAAGCGGCCAACCACCTGATCGGCAATCATGATTTCACCACCTTCCGCTCTTCGATCTGCCAGGCGGCAAGCCCGGTCAAGACGCTGGATGAGCTGCGGGTGGAGCGGGAGCAGGGGTTCTCCGGGCCGGAGATCCATTTCCACGTCCGCGCCCGCAGCTTTCTGCACAATCAGGTGCGCAGCTTTGTCGGCACCCTGGAGCGGGTCGGCGCCGGAGCCTGGCATCCGGCCGATGTGAAGGCCGCGCTGGAAGCCTGCGACCGCGCCGCCTGCGGGCCGGTTTGCCCCGGCCATGGCCTCTATCTGGCGCGGGTGGGGTATCCGGACGATCCCTTTGCCTGAGCCGAACTGAAGGGGGTGCCATCCGTACACCCCCTGTGCACCACCTGTGCACCCCCCTTGCACCCCCTCGCCCCCTCCGGCAGCAGGCAGCAGCCAAACCGCCCTGCCCTTGCATCGCAGCGGCACCTGCCCATACTCAGCCATACTGACGAACCGGCAGCTCCCCTGCGGCACCGCCCGCACACAAAAGAAAGCAGAGACCCCGAAAATGGCACCAACAACCAAACCGCCGCTTCTGGCTGTCCTGATCGACGCCGACAATATCTCTGCCAAATACGCCGAGGCGATGTTCGAGGAGATCGCCTCCTTCGGCGAGGCCAGCATCCGCCGCATCTACGGCGACTTTGCCGGCGGCAGCCCGCAAGGCTGGAACAAGGAGAAACTGGCCGCCTTGGCGATCATCCCGCATCAGCAGTTTGCCAATACCACCGGCAAGAACGCCTCTGACATAGCGCTGGTGATCGACGCGATGGACATCCTGCATTCGGGCCGCTTTGACGGTTTCGTGCTGATCTCCTCTGACAGCGATTTCACCCGTCTGGCCAGCCGCATCCGCGAACAGGGGGTGGATGTCTACGGCATGGGGATGCGCAAGACGCCCGCTGCCTTTGTGCAGGCCTGCAAACGCTTCATCTATGTGGAGAACCTGCTGGAGGAGCCGGCCAAACCCAAGGCCAAGCCCAAGAAGGAAGACGACAGCGGCAATGCCCCCGCGGCGCTGCCGGACCCGGCCAAGCTGGTGGTGCGGGCAATGGATGCGATCGGCCAGGAGGACGAGTGGTTCACCCTGGGCCAGATCGGCCAGTATATCACTGCGGCCTTTCCGGACTTCGACACCCGCAGCTATGGCAAGCGCAAGCTGAGCGACCTGATCGCTTCGCTGAAGCTGTTTGAGACCAAACGCGGCGAGGGCAACCAGATCCTGGTGCGGCGGCTGGATTGAGACCGCGAAAACTGTCTTTCGTTCCAGCGCGATCCGTGGCTTAGTCCCGCCAAGGGGACGCGGCACGGGGAGGAACGCGCATGGCAATGCTGATCAGCATCGGCCACGACGGCTGGTATACCGAGGAACAGCTGGCGGAGGAGCTGCGGGCGATGGCCCCCGGCGCCGATATCCGGCCCATCTCGGCGCCGGGCAACCTGGAAGACATCACCGTGCTGGCTGTTTCGGTGCTGAAGGACGGCCTGCCGGAACAGCTGCCGAACCTGAAACTGGTGCAGAAGCTGGGTGCGGGGGTGGATACTATCGTTGCGCACCCGGGCCTGGCGCCGCATGTGCGCGTCACCCGGCTGAAGCCGCTGGAACCCGCGCATGAGATCGCGGAATTCTGCCTGGCCTATGTGCTGCGCGGCCAGCGCAATATGACGGCGCACGCAGCCTCGCAGTCCCGCAGCGCCTGGGAGCCACTGGCACCGGGACGGCCGCAGGAAACCACGGTAGGCGTGCTGGGGCTGGGCCATATCGGCGGCATGACGGCGCAGCTGATGCGGGACATGCGGTTCAAGGTGCTGGGCTGGAGCCGCTCGCCCAAGGAGATTGAAGGCGTCGATTGCCGCCACGGCGCAGATGCGCTGCCGCAGATGCTGGGGGAATGCGATTATGTCTGTTCGATCCTGCCCTCCACCCCTGCCACCCGCGGGCTGATGAATGCCGAGGTGCTGGCGTCGATGAAACCGGGCGCCACACTGATCAACGCAGGCCGCGGCGATCTGGTGGATGAAGCCGCGCTGCTGGTGGCACTGGACCGGGGCACCCCGGGCCATGCGGTGCTGGACGTTGTGAGCAAGGAACCGCTGCCCGCGGACAACCCGCTGTGGGCCCACCCGCAGGTCACCATCACGCCGCATGTGTCCGGCTGGCACCTGGGCGACGCGCTGAAAGACGTGGTGGAGAACCT
Source organism: Leisingera sp. ABD4_442 (assembly GCF_056160905.1). Lineage (NCBI taxonomy): Bacteria > Pseudomonadati > Pseudomonadota > Alphaproteobacteria > Rhodobacterales > Roseobacteraceae > Leisingera > Leisingera sp. ABD4_442. Next base: position 41,534 of record NZ_JBSWYB010000012.1, read on the forward strand.
GCGGCGGCTGGAGGCGGGCGAAGACCTGCTGCACGAAGTGGACCGTGAGCGGGGGTATTGAGCCCAATCCGGAAAGAAACGCCCGTTGCTTCTTTCTGGTTTGAAATACTCCCGCCGGAGGCACCGGCTTTTTCCCGCTGGAAAAAGCCGGATACACAATGGCGGCGGGGCAACTAGATCAGCTGATGAAGTCCTTGTAGCCGGCCTCATCCATGTAATCGTCCATCGGCGACAGGTCCGAGGGCTTGATCTTGAAGAACCAGGCGTCGCCCTCGGCGTCCTCATTCACCTTGCCGGGGTCGTCGGCCAGCGCCTCGTTCACCTCGACGATCTCGCCGTCCAGCGGGGCGAGGATGTCGGAGGCCGCTTTGACCGATTCAATCACCACGATCTCGTCGTCCTTGGAGACCTCGGTGCCCGGTTCCGGCAGTTCGACATAGACCACCTCGCCCAGCTGCTCAGCGGCGTGGGCGGTGATGCCGACGGTGATCAGGTCGCCTTCGGGCAGCAGCCACTCGTGTTCCTCGGTGTATTTCATGGGGGTGTTTTCCTTCGAAGAGGCGTGGGTTTCAATGTCTCGGGCCGCCGGAAATGGCGCCGCGGATGGCAAGGGGCGCCCCCTCGCATACGCGGGTATACGGTATCAACGGGGGGGGCTGCCGATCAAGACGGCAAATCACCGGCTGGGGGAAAATTTGCGGCCCTGACAGGCTTTAGAACAGGTTGAAATACTCCGCCTGTTCCCATTCGCTGACGGTATCCAGGTAGCGTTCCCACTCAAAGGTCTTGAGCTGCAGCAGGTAGTCCGCGGTGTCCGCACCCAGCGCCTCGCGGCAGAGGGCTGAATTTGCGAACCCGTCCAGCGCCTGGCCCAGCGAGCGCGGCAGGCGGTCGGCGTCTTCGCTGTAGGGCGACAGGGTGGGTTTCGGGGCCTCCAACCCTTCCCGGATGCCGGCCGCGCCTGCGATGATCTGGGCGGCCAGCGCATAATAGGGATTGGCGGAGCTGTCCGGGGCGCGGTTCTCGATCCGGCTGGCGGCGTTGCGGGGCTGCATCAGCGCGCGCAGCATGGCGCCGCGGTTGTCCTCGCCCCAGCCGATGCGGCTGGGGGCCAGCTGGAACGGCAGGTAGCGTTTGTAGCTGTTCACCGTGGGGGCGATCAGCAGCGAGGTTTCCGCCGCGTACTTCAGCAGGCCGGCCATCCAGGCGCTGGCGAGAGGGCTGAGCATCCCGTCGGTTTCCGGCATGAACAGGTTGCGCCCCGTGGCCAGGTCCTGAAGTGACTGGTGGACGTGCCAGCCGTTGGCCATGGCGTTGTCCAGCCGCGGCTTGGCCATGAAGCTGGCGTGCAGGCCGTTGCGGGCGCAGACCTCCTTGACCATGGTGCGGAACATCACCATCGCGTCGGCCTGCGCCATGGCGCTGTCGGGGGCAAAGGTGAACTCAACCTGGCTGGGGCCCATTTCGATTTCCACGGAGCGCACCGGCAGGCCGAGCTTCTGGGCGTTGCGGCGCAGCAGGTCGAGGATGCCCTCCACCTCGCCATAGCGGGTTTCGGTCAGATACTGGTAGCCCTGCGTCAGGTTGCGGGTCTGCACCGGGGCGCCGGGGCGGGTCGCCAGGGCGTGGGCGTCGGATTTATCCGCCAGCTCGAACAGGTGGAACTCTACCTCCAGCCCGAAGGTGGCGGCCATGCCCTGCGCCGTCAGCATTTCCACCTGCCGCTGCAGCACCGCGCAGGGGGCAAAGGGAATGGGCCGGCCGTCCGGGTAGACCGGGGTGCAGAAGATCCAGGCGGAGTGACCGGACCAGGGCAGCGCGCGCCAAGTGTCAGGGCGCGGCACCAGCAGCACGTCGCCTGCCCCCTGCATCGGGCCAGCCAGATCGGCGCCCTCCTCCCACACCGGGAAGGCGGTGCGGTGCGAGGTGTCCTTGAGCAGCAGGGTTGCGGGCACGTTGAGGCCGCGGTCAAAGACGGGGGCAAAGGCTTCTGCCATCACTGTCTTGCCGCGCAGCAGCCCGTGCTGATCGGGGAACAGCACCCGCACCGTCTCAATCCCGTCAAACTGCGCGCGCGACGTGATCTCTGCCGCCTTCCGGCAGTCCTCAGGTGACAGCAGGCCCAGGCGGGCCAGTCTGCCGGATGTGAAATCTTCTGCCATGGGCGGCCTCGTTGTGCGGAGCTGTTTGAAATTGCACCGGAAATGGCCTGCCGTCCAGTCCGCGGCGGTTTTCACTGCAACCCCTTGCGCAATCTGGATATTGCGGTGCCTTTGCGCCTTGACAGCGTTCGCAAAGCGAACATTGATGCCAGCATCCGCACAATGCCCTGCCGGGCCGCGGCAATTCAGGATCAGAACGGGACGGCTTCGCCATGACAGCGGCAGACCAGGACAGGAATATTTCGTCGAGCTTTGCCAAGGGGCTGGCGGTGCTGGCGGTGTTTGACGCCGAGACCCCCAGCATGACCCTGGCCGAAATCGCGCGGCGCAGCGGCCAGGACCGTGCCACTGCCCGCAGGGGCGCGCTGACGCTGGTGCAGGCGGGCTATCTGCGCCAGGACGGGCGGATGCTGTCGCTGACGCCGCGGGTGCTGGCGCTGGCGGGCGGGTTCCTGCAGGCCAACCAGTTCGGCCGCCGGGTGCAACCGGTGCTGAACCGCCACGCAAGGCAGATGGAAATCGAGGTGACGCTGGCAATGCTGGATCAGGGCCGGGTGCTGCTGCTGGCGCAATCCACCGTCGAGCACGGCCATATCACTTATGGCTTCACCGCCGGCTCGCATATTCCGCTGGCCCACACCAGCCTGGGGCGGATGCTGCTGGCCGGGCTGCCGGAGGAAGAGGCCGCAAAGGTGCTGGCAGAAACGGACCTGCCGCGCCACACCGAGGCCTCTCTGAGCGATCCCGCCGCCATTCTGGAGCGCGTTGGTGAAGCCCGCGCGCAAGGGTATTGCCTGACGGACAGTGAATTCGAGTCCGGGATCACCGGCTATGCGGTGCCTGTGTCGCGCCCAGGCCGGACGCCGATCGTGGCCGGCTGCTCTGCGCCGCGGGGCCAGCAGCCGGAGGCGGATGCCGGGCGGCTGCTGCGCGGGCTGCAGCTGTGCGCCGCGGAGCTGCGCCAGGCGGAGGCAGTGGATCACCTGTAAGCTTACGTCTTGCAAAGCCCCTGCCCTGAGCTAGGCTGAAGCCAGTGATTTCCGCAGGAGCATTTCGATGATGAAAAAGACTGCATTGGCAGCGGCCCTTTGCGCCGCGCTGGCCCCGGCTGCCCAGGCCCAGGGCGTGGAGGGCAAGCAAGTCACCGTGCTGGGCCGCGACTGGGTGGTGGCCCCGGTGGAGGACATGCCAAACCGCTACAGCGCCACCCGGATGAACCTGGAGCATCTGGCCTTCCGCCCGCCTGCGGTGCTGACCGCGCGCCAGGCGGTCAGGGCCATCCGAACCGCCACCGGCTGCAGCGTCAGCTTGGACACAATGGTGCGCAATATCACCGGCACCTATTACGCGCAGGTGATCTGCCGCAAATAGCAACGCCCCTGACGCTTGCGCGGTTTAGCAGCGTTTTTCTGAAACATCCTCTTGGGAAATGTGATCATTTTCCGGGAGCCCATGGATTGAGCGGTGCCGGAGCGCCTGCCATAGATTGCGCATGAAACTTGCTATCAACGGATTCGGCCGCATTGGCCGCGCCATCCTGCGCCAGATTCTGACCACGTCGCGCGGAGACGGCATCGAGGTGGTGCGGATCAATGATATCGCACCCTTGGACATGTGCGCCTATCTGTTTCAGTACGACAGCACCTTTGGCCCCTTTGCCCATCCGGTGGAGCATGGCGGCGATGCGCTGCAGGTGATGGGGCGCACCATCCCGGTGAGCCATGAGCCGGACCTGACCAAGGTGGATCTGAGCGGCGTCGATCTGGTGCTGGAGTGCACCGGCATTGCGCGGACCTCCGATGTGGCGGAACGCGGGCTGAAGGCGGGCGCTGCCAAGGTTCTGATCTCCGGCCCCTCCCCCGCGGCTGAGCTGACTGTGGTGCTGGGTGCAAACGAGGAGACGCTGGGCGATGCGCGCATCGTCTCCAATGCCTCCTGCACCACCAACGGGCTGACGCCGCTGGTCAAGCTGCTGGACGGCATCGCAGGCATCGACACCGCGCATATGACGACGATCCACTGCTATACCAACTCGCAGCCGATGGTGGACGCGCCGCGCGGCGATTTTGCGCGCTCGCGCGGCGGTGCACAGTCAATGGTGCCGACCACCACCTCGGCCATGCATCTGATCGACGACGTGCTGCCGCATCTGAAGGGCCGCGTGAGCGGTGCGGCGGTGCGGGTGCCGACGGCCAGCGTTTCTGCCATCGACATGGTGGCACAGCTGAAAACCCCGATGCGCGAGGCGGAGTTCGATGCCGCGCTGCGTGAAGGGGTCGCCGCATCGAAAGTGCTGGGCTGGACCGACATGCCGCTGGTCTCCTCCGACCTGAGGGCGCGGCCGGAATCGCTGGTGATTGCCGGGCCGGAAACCCGTATGGCCGGGGATACCCAGGTGCGGGTCTTTGGCTGGTATGACAATGAATGGGGGTTTTCAGCCCGGATGCTGGATGTTGCACGGCTGATGGCAGGATAGGCCCGCCCCTCCAAAACCTGTGTGCAAGCCCGCCCGTCCGGCGGGCTTTGCTATTCCTGCAGCCTGCGCCCTTTTCCTGCCAGGCGGAACCAGCGGAAGATCAGCATCAGAACAACCATGCAAACCGCCAGCCCGATCAGATCGCCTGCCGCATAAACCGCCATCACCGGCAGCTGATCGCCGGGAAAGATCAGCCCGGAAAACACCAGCGATTGCCCCAGGGAATTGAGCACAGAAGCCACGGCTCCGATGGCCAGCAAGCCGGACCAGGCCATGCGCCGCGACTGGCCGGCATAGAGGTTCCTACCCAGCAGCCGGGCAAGCTCGAAGGCCGCCAGCGCCGAAACCGCGCCAACAGCGATGGATTCCAGCAGCACCGGCTCCATCAGCTGGCGCACATTGGCAGAGGTGAACAGCAGCTCAGCCAGAAGGGCCCCGGCAGCAAGCGGCAGGACGGCCTTCCAGCCAAGCAGCCAGACGCTCAGCACCCGCACCCCGTGGGGCAGGTAAACAAGGCTGGCAAAGACGGTGATGTCCGGCAGGAACAGATTCTGCACCGGCGTGACAACCCAAGCTGTCAAACCGTGGCAAATAACATAGGCGGCAGTGATGACCGCGAAACTCTGAACACCGGGGGGCAACTGCAATACTCGTATCATGCCGCCCCTTTAGACAGAGTACGGGGAAGCTGCAATCCGGTTATTGAACGAACGGCCAGCCGCCGTCAGCCAGCGACCTTGTCTAAGCAGACCACGTAATGCTTGGCCCTGCTGCCCCCGGCCCGTTCCAGCAGGCCAAGCGTTAGCAGGGACTTCAAGGTCCGGTGAAACGTCGCCTGCGCAATGCCCCGCACCAGGCGGTGGCTGCGGATCTGTTCGGACTGAACCGCCGCACCCGGTGCGCTGGTCAGCGCGTGGGCCGCCAGCAGCACGTCCCTTTCGGCGCGGCTCAAACGGTCCAGGCCAATGTCGCGCTCCATCTCATGCAGCATGTCGCGAAGTTCGAAAATAGATTTCAACCGATCCACAATTGCACCCCCGGAATACTAAACCATTGCTCCAGCACTGATAAAATCCGTACCTATGAAACGACACCACGGGAAAATTATCAATCCGACAATTATCTGGACAGTAACATTCCGCGTGGTATCATTCCAGTCAGGCTTAGCTGCGTTGTGAGTGGTGGCTGCGCCTGACGTTTAATCAAAGTATATTGTTAACCAGTGTCAGCTCCGGCGGGTTTACCTGCCGGAGCTGAACTGGATAGTACAGTTTCCCGACGGTTTTCCAATCACCTTTCCGGCCATTTTCACCGTGCAAGCGCCAAACTGGCAAGATTGTGCTGGCGCAGCCCTGTTCCCCTTTGCAGCGAGCCGCCGCGGCCGCCGGGCTGCGCGGCAATCTGCCGCTGGGGCGGCCGCCGCCGGACCCGGCGCAAAGCTGCCGCTTTGCCGGTTCCATCCCCCAATTTACCCGTGCTAGGCTCCCCCCAAGCCGCCAGCCGCCCTGCCGGGCTTTGCGGCCGGAATTGATTAGCCCGCTGCCGGGAGCCGACATGAATTTTCTCTTCCGCCCGCGCCCGCTGGCGTGCGCCATTGCCTTGGGCCTGCTGGCTTTTTCTCCGCCTGCGGCCCTTGCCGCCGACGCAGCCCTGAAGGCGCCCGGCGCGAGCCAGGAGCTGGCAGACCGGTTGCGCGGCGCCTCTGCCTCGGTTGCGGCAAGCGGGGAGACCAATGTGCAGGAGCTTTTGGCGGCAGCCCTGTCAGACTACCGGACATTGGTGCAGGTGCTGTATGATGCAGGCCATTTTTCGCCTGTGGTGAACATCCGCCTGGATGGGCGCGAGGCCGCGGGGATCCAGCCGCTGAACCCGCCCAAAAGCATCAGCAAGGTCGAGATCACCGTGCAGCCCGGCCCCCGATTTGCCTTTGGCAAGGCGGAGCTTGCCCCCTTTCCGGCCCAAAGCGAGGTGGAAATCCCGGCGGCTTACGCCCCCGGGCAGCCCGCAAGCAGCGGCGCCATCCGCGAAGCGGCCATTGCCGGGGTGCGGGCCTGGCGGCGCAGCGGCCATGCCAAGGCCACCGTCGCGCAGCAGAGAATCACCGCCGATCACCTGCAGGCCAGGCTGGACGCGCAGCTGCGCCTTGCCCCGGGGCCCAAGCTGCGGTTCGGGCAGATGCGGATCTTTGGCGAGACCGCCGTGCGCGAAGAGGCCATCCGCCGGATTGCCGGGTTCCCGGCGGGTGAGGAATTCCACCCCGATCTGGTGTCAAAATCGGCCACCCGCCTGCGCCGCACCGGCACGTTCTCAACAGTTGTCCTGCGCGAGGCGGAGCAGCCCAACCCGGACGGCACCCTGGACTTCACCGCCCAGGTCGAGGACCTGCCGCCGCGCCGCCTGACCTTCGGCGCCGAGATCAGCTCTTCGGACGGGCTGGAAATCTCTGGCAGCTGGATGCACCGCAACCTGTTCGGAGCCGCCGAAAAGCTGCGCATCGAGGCCCGCCTCAGCGGCATCGGCAGCAGCAACGACATTGACGGCCGCATCGCGGTGCGGCTGGACCGGCCTGCGAAACTGGGGCCGGATGACAGTATCTTCTATCTGGCAGAGGCCGAGCGGCTGGACGAGGAGCACTACAGCGCGACCCAGGTGCTGGGGGCGGTTGGCGCCCGGCGGACCTTTTCCGACATGTTTTTTGCCGAGGCCGCGCTGGGGGTCTCCTCAACCCTGGCAGAGGATGTTTTCGGCAAGCGCCGTTTCAAATACCTGGCAGGCCGGATCCGCGCCGAATACGACGGGCGCGACAGCCGGGTGAACCCGAGCAGCGGCTTTTTCCTGCAGGGCGGCGCGACGCCATTTATCGGCATCGGCGGCAGCAAATCCGGCCTGCAGCTCAAAGGCGACGGGCGTGCCTATTACGGGCTGGGCGCCGAAGACCGGATCGTACTGGCCGGGCGGCTGCAAATCGGATCGGCCATCGGGCCGTCGCTCAGCGAAATCTCCCCCACGCTGCTGTTCTTTTCCGGCGGCGCGGGATCGGTTCGCGGCCATGAGTTCCAGTCGCTGGGGGTGCCTGTTGGCGGCGGCACCGCAGGCGGGCGCAGCTTTTTGTCCCTGTCAGGAGAACTGCGCGGCAAGGTGACAGAGAAGATCTCGCTGGTTGGCTTCTACGACATCGGCCTTGTCGATGCGGACAGTTTTGTCTCTGGTTCCTCGGCCCGCCATGCGGGTGCGGGTTTCGGGCTGCGCTATGATGTGGCCGGCATCGGCCCGATCCGCCTGGACCTTGCCTATCCGGTGGACGGCGGGTCCGAGGACGGGCTGCAATTCTACATCGGGATAGGACAGGCGTTTTGAGACAGTACCTTAGCCTTGCTCTGGCCGCGGGCCTGACGGTGGCGCCTGTTGCGGCGCAGGACACCGGCGATGAAGATGCCGGCGGGCTGCTGGTCGGCTTCCTGGAGGACACGCTGTCCGGCGACAGCCGCTATATCAGCGTGTCGGGGCTGGAAGGGGCGTTTTCCTCCGAGGCCAGGATCAAGAAGATCACCGTCGCGGATGAACTGGGTATCTGGCTGACCATTGAGGAGGCGGAACTGGACTGGAACCGGCTGGAGCTTCTGCGCGGGCGGTTCTCGGTCAATCAGCTGTCTGCCGAACGGATCGCGGTGGAGCGGGCGCCGGAGCCGCTGCCGCCGGACCCGGAGCTGCCAGAGCCTGAAGCAGCGCCCTTTGCCCTGCCCGAACTGCCGGTGGCGATCGAGCTGGGCCAGATCAAGGCTGCGCGGATTGACCTGGGCGAAGCGCTGGCCGGCACCGCTGCCAGCCTGTCGGTCGAAGGGTCCCTGAAACTGGCTGACGGGGCGCTGGACACGCGGCTTGAGGCCGCGCGGCTGGACAAACCCGGCGATCACCTGCAGCTGATGGCCGGCTATGACAATGAAACACAAGAGATTGCGCTGGACCTGGTGCTGCAAGAGGCGCCGGGCGGGCTGATTTCCCGCAGCCTGGACCTGCCGGGCCGGCCCGATCTGAAGCTTACTGCCAAGGGCGCCGGGCCGGTTTCGGATTTCACCGCGGATATCAGCCTTGCCACCAATGGCGCTGAACGGCTGGCGGGCCAGGTGGTGCTGGCGGCCCGCCCGCTGCCCGCAGGCGCAGCTGCCGGCAGCCCGCGCGATATTGGGTTCTCTGCCGATCTGGGCGGCAATATTGATGTGCTGCTGCCGCCGGTCAATCGCCCGTTCTTTGGCCCCGGATTGCGGCTGAACGTAAAAGGCGCACGTGCCGCCAGCGGCGCCGTGGCGCTGGACACGCTGGTTCTGCGCACCAGCGCGCTGCAGGTCACCGGCGCCGCGGCACTGGACGCGGGCGGCAAGCTGGACACCGCCAACCTGAAAACCGCCATCACGCCGCCCGCAGGTCTGGCCGCCGTCACCCTGCCGGTTGCGGGCGGCCAGACCACGCTGGCCGGGGCCGACCTTCAACTGCGCAAGGCAACGGACGGCAGCTGGGCGCTGGACGGCGTCCTGAACCAGCTGAGCCACCCGGGCGCGCTGATCGGCCAGGCCGAAATCGCTGGCCGCGGCACGCTGGACCAAAGCAGCGGCTTTGCCCTGGAGGGGCGCCTGAATGCCGGCCTCAGCGGGTTCCAGCCGCGTGATCCGGCGCTGGCGCGGGCCGCTGGAGAGGACATCCGGTTCGAGGGCACGCTGAGCACCGAAGGCCCCGGGGCGCTGCGTATCACGGAGATGGAGCTGCGCGGCAGCGGTTATGAGGCCGCCGGCGATGTGGCGCTGGACGGGCTGGAAAGCGGGCTGAAAGTGACCGCGGACCTGGCCGCAAGCGCAGCTGATCTTGCCCGCTTCTCGGATCTGGCCGGGCGCCCGCTGGGCGGCGCGGTGCGCGGCGCAGTGAAGGGCTCCTTCACGCCGCTCTCCGGTGCTTTTGACACCGATCTGGAAGTGACCGCCCAGGACCTCTCTGCCGGCATTGCCCAGGCGGATGCGCTGCTGGCGGGCACCACCACCCTGCAGCTCAAGGCGGCACGGGACGAAAACGGCATCGCCATCGACCATTTCGACCTGGAAGGCAGCGCCATTGCCGCCGCCGCGGCAGGCAGCCTCAACAGCGATGCCGGGCAGATGGAGATCACCGCCGAACTCAGGAAACTGGAGGTGCTGGTGCCGCAGAACCCCGGCACGCTGGCGCTGGCCGCCACCCTCACCCGCAATGGCAACCGGCTCAGCGGTGTGGCGGAGTTGAGCGGGCCGCACACCTCCGGCGCCAAGCTGGACGGCTCAGTCACGCTGGAGGGCGATGCGGATTTCACCTTTGCCGCCGCGCTGCACGAATTGGAGCGCTTTGTGCCGCAGCTTCCGGGCAAGCTGAGCGCCGATGGCACCGCCAGGCGCCGCAATGGGGACTGGCAGTTTTCGGCCGCAGTGGCAGGGCCCACCGGATCTGCCGCGGATTTCGAAGGCAGTTTCAATGAAGGCGACGGCAGCGCCGATCTGCGGTTTGATGCAGTGATGGAACAGCTGCAGCGGCTGGTCCCCGACCTGCCCGGCCGGCTGGCGGCCAAGGGCAGCGCCAGCCGCCGTGATGGCACCTGGACCATAGACAGCACCGCCAGCGGGCCTGCCGGCATCGACAGCCGTGTGGCAGGCAGCTGGAACGAGGCAAAGGGCACCGCCGATGTCACCGCCAAGGGCACGCTGCGGCTGGAGGGTGTGAACCCTTTTATCTCTCCGAACCTGCTGCAGGGGGCTGCAAACTTCGATCTCGCGCTCAAGGGGGCGCCTTCGCTGGACGCCCTGAGCGGCACCGTATCCATCCCCGGTGCCTCGCTGGCGGTGCCGTCAGCCGCCCAGCGGGTGGATGATATCAACGCCACTGTCTCTATCGCCCGCTCCAGCGCCCAGCTGCAGGTCTCGGCCCGCCCCCGCGATGGCGGGACGGTGCGGGTCAGCGGGCCAGTGGCGCTGCTGCCGCCGTTCAACGGCGGCCTGCAGATCGCCATCGCCGATGTGGTGGTGACAGATCACCTGTCTTACGAAACCTTGCTGAATGGCTCGCTGGCGATGTCCGGTGCCATGGCAGGCAGCAACCGGATCACTGGCCGTATTGATGTGGGCGAGACCAATATCAACCTGAACACGGCGGGAGGCTCGGTCTCGGCTGCGCCCATTCCCCCGGTGCGCCATGTGGGCGCGCCGCGGGAGGTGCGCCAGACGCTGGCCCGCGCCGGGCTGACCCGCAGTGGCGGCAGCACCGGCGGGTCAGGCAGGACGGATCTGGATATCCTGATCAGCGCGCCATCGCGAATTTTTGCCCGCGGCCGCGGCCTGCGCTCGGAACTGGGGGGCGAAATCCGCCTGCGCGGCAGCACCGCGCGGCTCTCGCCCTCCGGCCAGATCAGCCTGATCCGCGGCACCTTTGATATCCTGGGCCGGCGGCTGGAGCTGGACGAGGGCCGGATCACCCTGCTTGGCGATCTGAAACCCTATCTGGAGTTCAAGTCCTCCGCCGCCACCGACCAGGGCACCGCGACGCTGGAAATCTCCGGCCGGGTCGACGCGCCGGAGATCAAAGTGACTTCGGATCCGCCAAGACCCAGTGAAGAAGCACTGGCGCTCTTGCTGTTCGGCGACAATATCCAGGATATCTCGCCGCTGGCGCTGGCGCGGCTGGCCGGCTCGGCGCTGACCCTCAGCGGACGCGGCGGCGGTGCCCAGGACAGGGTGCGCCAGGCGACCGGGGCCGATGACGTCGATATCGGAGCCGACAACCTGGGCGCCGGGCAGCTGGGGCTGGGCGGCTATGCGGCAGAGAATGTCTATACCGATTTCAACGTTAACACCCGCGGCGAAAGCGAATTGAGCATCAATCTGGATGTGACCGGCAGCCTGACGGTGCAGGGCACGGTGGACAGCGAAGGCGAAACCGGGTTCGGGCTGTTCTTCAAACGCGACTACTGACCAAGGTCCGTCCGCAGCCCTTCCGCGCGCCCCGGCAACCGTTTTCCGGCACGGAAAACGGCCCGGAAATCAGGCGATTTCCGGATCGGAGTTCGTACCGGATTCCGCAACCCCGGCAGCGGCAAGCGCCACCTGGGCGGCGCCGCTGACCCCCGCTGCATCGTCAGTGATCAGCCACAGGGGCACATCAGAGCAGATCGCCCCAAGCCGCCCGCCAGGGGCAGTATAGCTGTCCAGGAACTGGGCCCGCGCCGCCGTGTTCAGGATGCCGCGCGCCACGCTGCCTGCGAAAAACAGCCCCTGCCGCGGCAGGTAAGCCGCCGTCAGCTCCCGTGCCAGCAGCCCCAGCAGATGCGCCCATTCGCAAACGGTGCGGGCTTCCGGCGCCTTGGGGTCCGCCAGATACGCCGCCTCCACCGCTTCGGCACTGCTGGCGGCGCTGCCGGTCAGCGCCTGGTGAAAACGCACAAGCCCCGGTCCCGAAAAAAGCGCCTCGATACTGGAAAAATCCTGAGGCGCACGCCCCAGAACGTCCTCCAGCCGGCGGCACAAAGGCTGCGGCAGTCCCGCATGCCCCATTTCCGCCTCCAGCGAAGCGCCGCCAAGCGATACGGATATGTTGAAGCCGGTGCCAATTCCTGCAACCAGCGCCTGGCCGCCGCTTTGCCGCCCGGCCTGCAGGCTGCAAAGCTGCCCCGGGATCAGCACCGGCAGCGCATGGCCAAGCGCGGCCAGATCGTTGACGATCCATGCCTTGGCGCCGCCTGTCAGTCCCAGCGCCGCAGCGATGCTGTCCGTGCTGCCCCGCCAGTTGCGGTTGCTGAGCGCGAAGGCACCATCCGCAACCGGGCCGGCCACAGCCAGGCAAGCCCCCTGCAGCGGCGGCAAACCCGGCTGGGCGCAATAGGCCTGCAGCACGGCCTCAAGGCTTGCGAAACTGTCATTGGAAAAACTCTGCAGCGCAGTCACCCCGATGCCGGGTGCGGCAAGGGCCAGCCGGGTCCGGCTGGCGCCCACATCCCCGGCCAGAACAGTCAGCTCAGCCGCCATGGGCCGCGGTCCTTTCTGATGTTTTCCCGGGTTTGAGACTGCAGCATTCGCGCCGCATTTGCAATTGAGCAGCGGCAGGATGCTTGCGGGCTTCGGCGGAAGTTTGCAATTTGACAGGGAAATTCCGGAACCGACGCAGGACGGGTGCAGCGTGCAGACATCACTTGGCCAAAGGCTGGCCGCCCGCGCCGGGCGCATGGCGCATCAGCTGCGGCTGCAGGCGTCGCTGCGCCGGCTGCACGGCCCGTCCCGACGCTTTGCCGCAGCGGATGAGGTGGTGCTGATCGCCCTGGTGCGCGATGGGGCCTATTATCTGGACGTGTTCTTCGAGCACTACCGGCGGCTGGGCGTTTCCGCTTTTGTCTTTATCGACAACGGCTCCGCCGATGCGACCCTGGAACGCATCCGCCAGGAGCCGGGCACCGCGGTGCTGCGTTCCGCCCTGCCCTGGCTGTCGTTTGAAAACAGTTTCCGCGGATATGCCGCCCGCCGTTACGGGCAGAACCGCTGGTGCCTGTTTGCCGATATGGACGAGCTGTTCGATTTCGAAGGCAGCGGCACAGCAGGGCTGGCCGGGCTGACCCGCTACTTGTCGCAGCATGGCTACACGGGCCTGCAGGCCCAGATGCTGGAAATGTTCCCGCGCGGACCGCTGGCCGCAGCCCGCAGCCTGACCTATGCCGAAGCGGTGGCTCAGTTCCGTTTCTCAGACATCACCGCGGTTAAGGCTGTCGACTATCATGCGCCGGAGACCGGTTTCTCCTACTGGCTGCAGCACAACCGCCTGCCGCCCGGCGGAGCGCAGATACTGTCGGGCGGGGTGCGCGGCAAGGTGTTCGGCGAGACCTGCTGCCTCAGCAAGCACCCGCTGGTGTTCAACGGATCCGGGGTGCAGGCCGCGGTGCATCCCCATGCCTCTGCCGGAGTGCAGCTGGCCGACATGGAAGGGCTGATCCGCCATTACAAATTTGCAGGCGACTCCCTGAGCCGGGATTTGCAGATCCAGGCCGAAGCGGTTTCCGAGCACGGTGAGGACAGGCTGCGGGCCAGTGCAATGCAGTCCCGCCCCGGTCTGGGACTGTGGTCCCCGGACGCGGTGGAAGACGCCGGTATTGCAGATCTTCAGCACCAGGGGTTCCTGCGCCGCTCAGCGCAATACAGCGCCTTTCTGGCGGGAGGCTGCCAATGAGCGCGCCTGCCACCGGCGCCGTGGTGATCGGGCGCAACGAAGGCGAGCGGCTGATCCGCTGCCTGCGCTCCCTGCAGGGGCAGGTGCAGCAGGTCATCTATGTGGACAGCGGCTCCTGCGACGGGTCGGCAGAGGCCGCCCGCGGCCTGGGGGCGGAGGTGGTGAACCTCGACCTGTCGCAGCCCTTCACCGCTGCGCGCGCCCGCAACGCCGGGCTGGCAGCCCTGTCCAAGGACACCGCTTTTGTGCAATTCGTTGATGGCGACTGCGAGGTTGATGCGGATTGGATCAGCACGGCCCTGCGGTTCCTGCACGCCTGTCCGCAGGCCGCCGCGGTCTGCGGCCGCCGCCGTGAACGCTTTCCCGGGGCCTCTGTTTACAACCGGCTGTGCGACGCCGAATGGGATACCCCGATTGGCGAGGCCAAGGCCTGCGGCGGCGATGCGCTGATGCGGGTGGCGGCGGTCTGCGCGGCCGGGGGCTACCGCGACAGCCTGATCGCCGGTGAAGAACCCGAATTGTGCCTGCGGCTGCGGCGGGCGGGCTGGCAGATCTGGCGGCTGGATGCTGAAATGACACTGCATGACGCCCAGATGCTGCGGTTCAGCCAATGGTGGAACCGCAGCCGCCGCGCGGGCCACGCTTTTGCCGAGGGCGCCGCCCTGCACGGTGCCGGGCCGGAGCGCCACTGGGTGGCCGAGACCCGCCGCGCGCTGATCTGGGGCGCTGCGCTGCCAGCCGCCATAGGCCTGGCGGCGCTGATTGAGCCGCTTTTCCTGCTGGCCGCCCTTGTGTACCCGGCCCAGATTGCCCGCCTGTCCCGGCGGATGGGCGCAGAGCGCGCCCTGTTCACGGTGCTTGGAAAATTCGCCGAAGCCGCCGGCGTTTTGGAATTCCACTGGAACCGCAGGCGCGGCAAGGCCAGAGGCATTCTCGAGTACAAGTAGCGCGCCTGCCCGGCGCAAACGCGGCGCCGCGCGGGCGCGGCGCAGGGGCCTTGCCCCTCTTGGCCTGACGGCCAATTCACCCCAGGATATTTGCGGCCAGATGAAGACTGGATCCCTTATTCTTCTGGCCGCCAATATCCCGGAGCGCGAGGCAGAGCCTCGCATCCCCAGGCCTCAAGGCAGAAATACCGCCAGGGATCAGCGCGCCCGGATGCGCCAGGCTCTGAGACACTGCCTGGGCAGGACCGACAGGCATTTTGCATAGCGCGGCAGCAGCCGCGCCGGGCTGGACAGCGCCCGCCAGAGCCATTCCATCGCAATCGCCCGCACCCAGGCCGGCGCCCGTTTCTGGTGACCGCCGAGAAAGTCCAGCCCGGCCCCAACCGAGGCAAAGCCCGCGCGCGGCGCCAGGCGGCGGCCGCGCTGGGCCAGACGCTCCTGCTTGGGAGCGCCAAGCGCGAGGAAACACAAACACGGCCCCGTCTCATCCAGCCGGTGCAGGATCTGGTCTGCTTCCTCGCCATCCGGGTCGAATACCCCCGACGGCGCCTGCGACCAGGCGATTTCCAGGCCAGGCACTTGCGCCGTCAGCGCGTCTTCGGCGTCCTGCAGCGCCGCGCCGGTGCTGCCTGCCAGCACCACTGGCACACCGGCCCCGGCAGCAAGCCGGCACAGGGGCAGCACCATGTCAGAGCCCGGCATCAGCTCCACCGGGCGCCGGGCGAGGCGCGACAGCCAGACAATCGGGCGCCCGTCCGCAACCACCAGGTCCTGCGCCTGATAGGCCGGCAGGAAACCCGGGACCTCTGCCAGCTTTACCAGGTGATCCAGGTTGATCGTGGCCAGCGCAAATCCCTGGCCTGCCGCAAAACGCGCACGGATCTCCGCGTCCAGCATGGCCTTGCGGGGCATGTTCACCGCCACCCGGCGGCCACCAAAGTCGAAATACACTGCAGCCTCCAATGATAGCGCCGCCCTGTCATAACGCCGCCGCGGCCCGCAAGCCAGCGCCGCGGCAGCCGCGGCGGTGCTGCGTGGCAAACCTGCACCCTGTTAACCCGTTGTTGTAAATCCGCGCGACAGCGCCGCGCGCAACAGGTAAAGTTTGATGCAAATACCGGGGAACTGAGGGAGCACGGGGCTTTGCCCAACGCTTTGGCCTATCTGATGCTGCTGGCCTGGCCGCTGGCCAGCCTGATCCTGTTCCGGCGCCTGCCGCTGGAGCGGGCGGTCCTGTGGTGCCTGATCGCGGGCTACCTGCTGCTGCCGCCGCTGGCCGAATTCGACCTGCCGCTGGTGCCGGACATGGATAAATTCGCCATCCCATCGGTGATGGCCTTTGTGCTGTGCGTTTTCCTGCTGCGCAAACCGGTGCCGCTGATGCCGCGGCACCCGGCAGTGCGGCTGCTGGTGCTGTTGTTCGTGTTCGGGGTCATTCCTACCGTTCTGACCAATGGCGAGCCGATCCTGTTCCGCAAGATCGCCAATTCCGACCCGATCATCTTTCTGACTGATCAGCTGCCGGGTCTGCGCTGGCGCGACCTGGGCTCGGTGATCATCAACCAGGTGATCGTGCTGATCCCCTTCCTGCTGGCGCGCCGTTACCTGTCCACCCCCGAGGCCCAGCGGGAATTGCTGCTGGCGCTGATGATCGCCGCGCTGGCCTATACCGTTCCGTCGCTGATCGAAATCCGCTTCAGCCCGCAGATGAACGTCTGGATCTACGGCTTCTTCCAGCACGATTTCAGCCAGATGATCCGCCAGGGCGGGTTCCGCCCCATCGTGTTCCTGCCCCACGCCCTGTGGCTGGCGTTCTTCATTATGTCGGCAGTTCTGGCCGCCGCAGCCCTGGCCCGCGTGTCGCAGGGCAAGGACAGGCTGCGGCTGGCACTGGCTGCAGGCTACCTCTTTGGTGTTTTGGTCCTGTGCAAGAGCCTGGCCTCGCTGGCCTATGCGCTGGCCTTCACACCGGTTGTGGCATTGGCGCCCTTGCGCTGGCAGCTGCGTGCGGCCCTGCTGCTGGCGCTGATCGCGGTGGTCTATCCAATGCTGCGCAACACCGGGCTGGTGCCGACCGAGGCGCTGGTGGCCCAGGCCGAGGCAATCAGCGCCGAGCGGGCACATTCGCTGAACTACCGCTTTGAGAACGAGGCGCAGCTCTTGGCACGCGCCGCCGAGAAGACCTGGTTCGGATGGGGCGGCTGGGGCCGCAACCTCGTGCGCCATGAGGAGACCGGCCAGATCCTGTCGATCCCGGACGGGCGCTGGATCATCGTCTTTGGCACCTTCGGCTGGCTCGGCTATATCGCCGAGATGGGTCTGCTGGCCGCACCGCTGGTGCTGCTGGCCTATGCTGCAGCCCGTGCGCCTGCGGGCAGCGTTTCCCCCTATGCGGCACCGATTGCCCTGATCCTGGCGGCCACCATGGTGGATATGCTGCTGAATGCAACGCTGATACCGATCACCTGGATGTGCGCGGGATCAGTGCTGGGCTATGCCGAGCGCCTGCTCTACCCGGATCTGTTTAGCAAGAAACCTGCACTCTTCGGCGGCGCGCAGGCCCTGGTGCCCGATGCCGCCGGGCCGGACAGGCGCAGCATCCTGTGATGCCGCAATCTTTCCGCTTTTCCGGCTCAATTTGACACAATGCGTCCACAGGCACGCCCTATGGATTTATGAAAATAAACGCAATGAAACCGGCAAGCGGCGCAGATGGGGATCTTGTGCGGCCTGCCGGGAACAGACCGCCGGGGAGAACCCCGGCACAAGTAAAGATCAACCCGCCCGGGGGCTTCTGCCAGCGCTGCAAAGCAGCTTGGCCGCGGCGCGCCGGGCTATCTGTGAAGGGCCTTCGGGCCAGGTGGTGGCGATGCAGCATGGGAAAGCCGCAGCGGGGGGCGCTGCCAAGAAAGAACCGGCGGGCGATATTGCGATTGTCGGTCTGTCCGTCGCGGTGCCGGGGGCCGGGTCGGCAGAATTGTTCTGGCAGAACCTGCGCAGCGGTATCGAATCGATTGAGGTGCTGGACCGCGAAACGCTGCTGGCAAACGGCGAGCGCGCCTCTGTTCTGGCCGATCCTGACTATGTCCCCGCCTCTGCTCCGCTGCAGGGGTTTGACGAGTTCGATGCGGAATTTTTCGGCTTCAGCCCGAAAGAGGCCGCGATCCTCGACCCGCAGCACCGTAAGTTCCTGGAAGTTGCCTGGGGCGCGATGGAAAACGCGGGCCATCCGCCCGAAAGCCTGCACGGCCCTATCGGCGTCTATGCAGGCTGCGGCATGGGCAGCTATTTCTATTTCAACATCTGCTCGAACCCATCACTGGTCGATGATGTCGGCATGTTCCTCTTGCGCCATACCGGTAACGACAAGGACTTCCTGTCGACCCGCGTCAGCCACGTTTTTGACCTAAAGGGGCCGTCGGTCAACGTGCAGACAGCCTGCTCCACCTCGCTGGTGGCGGTGCATTACGCCTGTAAAGCCCTGCGCGAGGGCGAATGCGATATGGCGCTGGCCGGCGGTGTCACCATCGAGCTGCCGCAGGGCCGCGGCTATCTCTATAAGGAAAATGAGATCCTGTCGCCCGACGGCCATTGCCATGCCTTCGACCACCGGGCGAAGGGCACGGTGTTCGGTTCCGGTGCAGGCGCGGTGGCGTTGAGGCGGCTGGAGGATGCGGTTGCCGATGGCGACCACATCTGGGCGGTGATCAAGGGCTCTGCCATCAACAACGACGGTGCGGACAAGGCGGGTTATCTCGCGCCTTCCGTCGGCGGCCAGTCGGCGGCGGTGCAATCGGCACTGGCGGCCGCGGGTACTCCGGCGGAGACCATCGACTATGTCGAATGCCACGGCACCGGCACCTATTTGGGCGACCCGATCGAAGTCTCCGCCCTGACCGATGCCTACCGGGCCACCACCCAGGACAGCGGTTTCTGCCGCATCGGCTCAGTCAAGACCAACATCGGGCACCTGGATACGGCGGCAGGTGTGGCGAGCCTCACCAAAACCGCGCTGGCGCTGCACCACAAAGAAATCCCGCCCTCACTGGGATTTGAGGCCCCGAACCCGGCGATTGATTTTGAGAGCTCGCCGTTCCGCGTGAACGCCGCCCTCACCCCCTGGACACCGCACAAGGGGCCGCGGCGCGCCGGTATCAACTCGCTGGGCGTCGGCGGCACCAATGCGCATGTGATCCTGGAGGAAGCGCCAGAGCGTGCCGCGTCAGAGGAAAGCGATTTTCCGTTCCAGATCCTCTGTGTTTCCGGCCAGTCCAAGGCGGCACTGGAGGCCAACACCCAAGCCCTTGCAGAGTACCTGAAGGCGAACCCCGAAGCGGACCTGGCCGACGTGGCCTATACGCTGAAGGAAGGCCGCCGCGGCTTTGCCAAACGCCGGGTTCTGGTGGCGGAGACCGCCGCTGAAGCCGTTGACCTGATTGAGGAAAAAGATCCCCGCAAGGTCTTTACCCATGACCGGCTGGGCGACGCGCCGGAGGTGGTGTTCATGTTCCCCGGCGGCGGCGCGCAATATGCCGGTATGGCGCGCGACCTTTACGAGACTGAGCCGGTCTTTGCCGACTGGATGGACCGCGGGCTGGAGCATCTGCAACAGAGCCTTGATTACGACATCCGCGCGATCTGGCTGCCGGAGGACGGCGCGGAGGACGCCGCCAATGCCAAACTCCAGCAGCCCTCGGTGCAGCTGCCGCTGATCATGATCGTGGAATACGCGCTGGCGCAGCTGTGGATCAGCTGGGGCGTGAAGCCCGCGGCGCTAGTTGGCCACTCCATGGGCGAAAATACCGCCGCCTGCCTGGCCGGTGTCATGTCCTTTGAAAACTGCATCGATCTGATGCTGCTGCGCGGCCGCCTGTTCGACACCGTGCCCGCCGGCGGGATGCTGTCGATTGCCCTGCCCCTGGATGAGGTCGAAGCCATCATCGGGGACGATCTGGACATCGCCAGCGTCAATGCGCCCTCGCTCACCGCTGTTTCCGGCCCGCAGGAGGCGCTGGACAGACTGTCGGCAGAGCTGACCGCCCGCGAGGTCGAACACCAGCGTATTCCCATCGACATCGCTGCGCATTCGCGGATGCTGGACGGCATCCTGCAGGAATACGGCGATTTCATCCGCTCCCTGTCCCTGTCGGCGCCAACCCTGCCGGTGATTTCGAACCGCACGGGGGCTGACCTGACCGCGGAACAGGCTACCAGCGCCGATTACTGGGTCGGCCAGCTGCGCAATACCGTGCGTTATGCCGCCTGCATTGAAACTCTGGCTAAAACCCCGGACCGGGTATTCCTGGAGGTTGGCCCCGGCAAGGCACTCAGCGCCTTGGCGCAGATGTCGCCTGCGGTGAAGCAGGGTCAAGTGCTCAGCTCGCTGCGCCACCCGGACCAAGAGGTGATGGACGACAGCTATTTCTTTGGCGTCATCGGCCGTCTTTGGGCCTGCGGGGTGGAGGCCGACTGGGAACAGATCTGGGGCGAGGCGCGACGCAACCGCCTGCCATTGCCCGGCTACGCCTTCCAGCGCAGCCGCTATTTCATCGAGCCGGGCAAACCGGCGGTGGAGGAAGAGGCCGCACCCGAACGCCACGAAGACCTCAAGGATTGGGGCTACCGCCCGGCCTGGCGCCCGCGTCTGGCCGATTGCTCCTTGGATGTGCTGCAGGAGCTGGACCAAGAGCCGCACACCTGGCTGATCTTCGAGGATGACGCCGGCCATGCCACCCGCGCCGCAGGCCGGCTGGAGGCAGCAGGCCATACCGTTGCGCGGGTTCGCGCGGGCGACACCTATGCTCAGCTTGCGCCCAACGCCTATGTGCTGCCGCCGGAACAGGGCCGCGCCGCCTATGGTGCGCTGATGGCGGATCTGGCGGACGCCGGTCTGTTGCCGGACCGCATCGCCCATTTCTGGCTGGTGACCGAGGGGGAAACCTTCCGCCCCGGTTCCTCCTTCTTTGACCGCAATCTTGAGATGGGCTTCCACTCACTGACCGCACTGGCTCAGGAGCTGGGCAATGCCGACCTGCCCGGTCCGGCGCATCTGACGGTCTTAACGACCGGCGCCGCGCAGGTCCGGGATGAGGCACTGCCCTACCCGGAAAAGGCAATGATCGCAGGCCCCTTGGGGGTGATCCCGCGCGAGCTGCCGGGGCTGACCTGCGCCGCTGTGGACATTGAACTGCCGCAGGCCGAAAAAGGCCTGTTTGCCCTCCGCAAACCAGTGCAGGCTGACATCACGAACCGCATAATGGAGGAGCTGTTGGCGGAACCGGCAAACCTCTCCGCCGCCTGGCGCGGGGAGAAACGGTTTGAACTCAGCTGGCGCCCGCAGCCCCTGCCTGAACCGGAAACGCCGCCATTTAAACAGGGCGGTCACTACCTGATCACCGGCGGCTATGGCGGCATCGGCCTGACCATCGCCGGCCACCTGATGCGCAACTACGGCGCCAAAGTCTCGCTGATTGCCCGCGATGGCCTGCCGCCGCGCGAGGCATGGGAGCGGTATCTGGCCAGCCACAGCCCGGCCAACCGCACCGCCCAGCGCATCCGCGCCGTCATGGCGCTGGAGGCCGGTGGCAAGGGATCGGTGCTGCCGCTGGCCGCCGACGTCTGCAACAGCGGCGACTTGCGCGCGGCACGGGATCAGGCAGAGGCAGCCTTTGGTCCGGTTACCGGAGTGTTCCACGGGGCCGGCGTCATAAATGACGGCCCGCTGCTGGCCAAGGATGAGGACCAGATCGCCCAGGTTCTGGCCCCCAAGGTCAGCGGGCTGCGGGCGCTCGATGCGGTGTTCCCGGACGGCAGCCTGGAATTGATGGTGCTGTTTTCCTCCTCCTCCACCGTAACCCGGCCGGCGGGCCAGGTGGATTACATCGCCGCCAACGAATACCTCAACGCTTGGGCCAAGCACCGCACGGGCGGGCAGACGCAAGTGATTGCCGTGGACTGGGGCGTCTGGGCCGACACCGGCATGGCCGCCGGCGCCATGGCAGGCCGCAACGCAACCGCAGGCGCCAGCGCGCCGGAACCCTGCCCGCAGCCGCTGCTGCAGCAGCAGGCGTTCGACGCCGCGGGCAACCGCATCTTCACCCCCCGCTTCGGCACTGCGGAGTGGCTGCTGGATGAGCACCGCACCAAGGATGGCACTGCGCTGGTGCCCGGCACCGGCTATGTCGAGATGGCCGCCGAGGCGCTGGCGGCCATAGGCGTTGATGGGCCGTTCGAAATCCGTGACCTCTATTTCCTGCGCCCGATGGTTGTGCAGGACGATAAGCCGCAGAATGCTGTCATTAAATTAGAAGCTGATGAAAATGGTTATGAACTGTTCGTTTACTCTGGGTATACAAATGGTTACCGTCTAAATTGTCAGGCTATGCTGGCCAGCGCGGCGGCGGCAGAACGCCCTGCCGCGCTCAACCTCCAGAATATTCTCACCCGATGCACGGAGGAGCAGGCGCCAACCGCCGGGCGCCTGCGATCCCCGCAGGAGGCGCATCTTAAGTTCGGCCCGCGCTGGCATGTGCTGGACCGTGCTGCCCTGGGCGAAGGTGAAGGGCTGGCCCATCTGTCACTGCCGGATTGCGCTGCGCAGGACGGCACTCTGCTGCATCCCGGCCTGATGGATCTGGCCACCGGCTGGGCCATCGGATTGATCCCCGGCTATCAGGGCGGCGCCTTGTGGGTGCCGGTTTCCTACCGGTCGATCAGGGTCTTTGCCCCGCTGCCCAGGCAGATTTGCAGCCACGTGCGGCTGGCGGAAACCCATGACAGCGGGTCCGCGGAGTTTGCTGCTACCCTGACGGATCGCGACGGCACTGTGCTGGCAGAGATCGAAGGCTTCCGGATGCAACGACTTGCCAGCGGTCTTGATGCCTCAGCAGGACATGGCGAGCCAGATGCGACAGCCGCCCAGTTGGGTTTGGAGCCCGCCAGCAGCCCTCAGCCGCTGTCACCCGAGGAACGCCGCCTGCAGCTGAACATCTCAAACGGAATCAAGGCAGAGGACGGCGGCGAGGCACTGGCGCGCGCGCTGGCCTCAGGCTTGCCGCAGGTGGTGGTCTCCTCGCTCGACCTGCCCGCGCTGATCGCCCAGGCGGATCAAAGCGCACCGGCAGTGGCAGCAACGCAGTCCTTTGAACGGCCGCAGCTCGACACCGGCTACGTCGCCCCGCGCAACCCGGTGGAGGAGCAGCTGGCCCAGCTGTTTGCCTCTCTCCTCGGGGTCAGCCAGGTCGGGGTTGAGGACAGCTTCTTTGACCTCGGCGGCCATTCTCTGATTGCGGTGCGGCTGTTTGCGCAGGTGAAACGCGCCTTTGACGTGGAATTCCCGCTGTCGGTGCTGTTTGAGGCGCCCAGTGCTGCCGCGCTGGCGGAGCGGATCATCGAGCGCACTGGCGGCGGTGTTGCCGAGGAACCAGGCGAGCCCGCGCACACCCCGGAAGAGAAACCGCAGTTCACCCACCTTGTGCAGCTGCACCCAGGCGATGGCACCGGACGGCGGCCCTTTTTCCTGGTCGCGGGCATGTTCGGCAACGTGCTGAACCTGCGGCATCTGGCGCTGCTGGTGGGCAAGGACCGCCCGGTCTACGGCCTGCAGGCCAAAGGGCTGGTGGGCGCGGACGCACCGCACGACCGGATCGAGGACGCCGCCCGCAGCTGCCTGAATGAGATTCGCCAGATCCAGCCCGACGGTCCTTATCTGCTGGGCGGCTTCTCCGGCGGCGGCATCACCGCCTATGAAATGGCGCAGCAGCTGAAGGACCAGGGCCAGGACACCGCCGCGCTGATCCTGCTTGATACGCCGCTGCCGGTGCGCCCGGCCCTGAACCGGCAGGACAAGGCGCTGATCAAGCTGGCAGAGCTGCGCAGCAAGGGCGCGGGCTACCTCGGCGAATGGGCCAGGAACCGCATTGCCTGGGAGTTCGAAAAGCGCCGCACCAAACCGGCGGAAACCGGCGCCCTGCCGGAGTTCAACAACCGCAAGATCGAAATGGCCTTCCGCACCGCGGTCGAGGCCTATGCCCTGCAGCCCTGGCACGGCCCGTTGACCCTGTTCCGCCCGCCGCTGGACCGCAAATGGCAGGTGAGCGGCGGCAATTGGGTCAGCGGCGAACGTGAATATGTCTTTGCCGACAACGACTGGACCCGCTGGGCCCCCGCCGTCGAAGTGGCCGAGGTGCCGGGCGACCATGACAGCATGGTGCTGGTGCCGAACGTCAGCGTGCTGGCGGCAGGCGTCAAGGCACGGCTCGATGCCGCCGACCGGGCGGCGGCCTCCGGCCCGTCGCGCACCGTCCGGGCAGCGGAGTGACCGCCATGGCCCAGCAGCGCATCCTGATCATCCTGCTGAATTTCCGCACACCGGAAATGACCCTGCAATCCGCAGCGGCCGCTCTGCGCGAGCTGGAGGAGCTGCCGGGCGAGCTATTGATCATCGACAACGGCTCCGGCGACGGTTCCTATGACCAAATCCGGGCAGAGGCGGAAACCCGCGGCTGGCTGGGCGGCGGCCGGGTGCGGGTGATTGCCTCGCCGGTGAACGGCGGCTTTGGCGCTGGCATGAACATCGGGCTCCGCACTGGCCTGGCAGACGGCAGCGCGCCGGAGTTCTACTATCTCCTGAACTCCGACGCCTTTGTGCAGGGCAGCACCATCCGCACCCTGCGCGACTTCCTGCTGGACCACCCCGGTGCCGGGCTGGCGGGGTCGTATGTGCGCGGCATCGACGGGACGCCGCACCGCACCGCCTTCCGCTTTCCCTCCGTCGCGGGCGAGTTTGAGGCGAGCGTACGCACCGGCTTCATTACCCGCCTCCTGAAACACTGGATCGTCGCCATGGAGATGCCGCAGGCAGAGGTGCAGGTCGACTGGACCGCCGGCGCCAGCCTGATGATCCGCCGCGAGGCAATCGAGGCCGCAGGCGGGTTTGACGAGACCTTCTTCCTTTATTTTGAGGAGACCGACCTCTGCCGCCGCGCCGCCCGGGCGGGCTGGCGCACCCACTATGTGCCGGCCAGCGAGGTGGCGCATATCGGCTCTGCCTCCACCGGCATGAAGGGCTGGCAGCGCACGCCGCAGTATTGGTTCGACTCGCGCCTGTATTACTTCGTCAAGAACCACGGCCGCGCCTATGCCGCCGCAGCCACATTGGCCCGCATCAGCGGCAGCCTGATCTATGGCCTGCGCCGCCTGATCCAGAACAAACCGCAGGCTGATCCGCCGCATTTCCTGCGCGATCTCTGCCTGCACAGCCTGCGCGCACTCTTTGCGCCGCGCCGCACAACACGTACCGAAACGCGCCTCCCTTCTCCGCTTGCAAAGGAGCAGAAATGACCGCATTCACCTGTGCCCTGATTGGCAATGAATCCCTTCTGATCGGCTGCGCCGATGCGCTGCTGGCGCGCGGCCACCAGATCCGGGCGGTGGTGTCCCAAGACGCGGACATCCGCGCCTGGGCTGCGGATAAGGGGTTGGCATTGCTGGACAAACCCGCAGACCTCAGCGGCAGCTTCGATTGGCTGCTGTCGATTGCCAACTTGACCGTGATCCCGGATGCGGTGCTGGCGCAGGCTGCCAAGGGCGCGGTCAACTTTCACGACGGGCCGCTGCCGGCCTACGCGGGCCTCAACACCCCGAACTGGGCGCTGATCAACGGCGAGCCGCAGCACGGCATCACCTGGCATCTGATCGAGGGCGGCGTGGATGAGGGTGATATCCTGGCCCAGCGGCTGTTTGATGTGGCTGAGGATGAGACCGCTTTCAGCCTCAACTCCAAATGCTATGCCGCCGCAATGGACAGCTTTGGCGAGGTCGTCACCCAGCTGGAAACCGGCGATCTGAAACGTCAGAAACAGGACCTGAGCCAGCGCCGGCTGTTCAAGAAGTCGGACCGCCCGGCGGCGGGCGGGATGCTGGATTTCAACCGGCCCGCGGCGGAACTCGCGCGGTTGGTGCGGGCGCTGGACACCGGCGGATACTGGAACCCGATGTGCGCCGCCAAGCTGCGCATCGGCAGGACCGTGGTGCTGGCTGGCGCTGCAGAAGTTGCGGAGGGCAGCGGCGCGTCGGGAACCGTCCTGGAGGTCAGTAAGGCCAGCGTAAAAGTCGCAACCGGCAGCGGGGCCCTCCTGCTCTCCCGCCTGACCACCCCCGCGGGCCAGACGCTGGACATCTCCAAACGGGTCAATCCAGGAGACAAGGTTCCCTCCCTGACCGTAGCAGAGGCCGAGTCACTCACCGCCCGCTTCGCTGCGGTCCAGGGCGGTGAAAGCCACTGGCGCCGGCGGCTTGCAGCGATGCAGCCGGTGCAGGTGCCGCTGGCCTCAGGCAACAGCAGCGGTGAATACAGCCGCCGGGACATCGCCCTGCCTGCAAACCTAAGTGAAGAACAGGCAGCAGCTGCCGCGCTTGCCTTTGCCTTGCTCAGCAGCGGTGCAGAAGCCGGCGATGTGGCGCTGTCGGTGGAGGGGATGGAGAGTCTGCCCGGCCTGATCTCCGGCTGGATGCCCTTGCAGGCGCGGCGGCAGGACAGCGTGGCAGACCTCGTTGAACGCAGCGTGCAAGAGATTGCCAAGGCACGCAAAACCGGCGGCTTTGCCGAGGATCTGGTGGCCCGCGCACCGGAGATTGCAGCGCAACCCATGCCCGGTATGGGCCTGAAGCTGGGGTCCGATGCAGCGGTTGAGGGCTGCGCTGCCACAGTCTCCCTGACCAATGGCGCCATGGCGCTGCACTGCGACACTGCCGCCCTGACAGTCGAAACCGCAGGCCTGCTGGCTGCACGCCTGGAACTGATTCTGAACGCCATTGCAGAAGACGGCAGCCGCCCGGTTGCAGAGCTTCCCGTCCTGCCCGAGGCCGAGCGCAAGCTGCTGCTGGAGGATTGGAACCAGACAGCAGCGGACTACCCTGCTGATCTCACCATCCACGCGGCCTTTGAGACGCAGGCCGCCCTGACCCCGGAGGCCACCGCGCTGGTGTTCGAGGATCAGAGCTTCACCTATGCCGAGGTCAACGCCCGCGCCAACGCCGTGGCGGGACGCTTGCGAGAAATGAACGTAGTGCCGGGCGTGCATGTTGGCATCCACATCCGCCGCACGCCGGAGCTGGTGTTTGCTGCGCTTGGGGTGATGAAAGCCGGCGGCGCCTATGTGCCGCTGGACCCTGCCTACCCCGCTGACCGCATCGCGCATTACATCGCTGACAGCCAGGCGCAGGTGATCGTGACCCAATCCGCGCTGGCGAACGGGCTGCCTGCCTCGGACGCCCAGGTTCTGGATATCGAAACCGTTCCCGCGGAGACAGCGGCCGGTAACGTTGACGGCGGTGCCTCCGGCGGCGATCTCGCCTATCTGATCTATACCTCCGGCTCCACCGGCCTGCCCAAGGGGGTGATGGTCGCCCACGCGAATGTGTCGAACTTTTTCACCGGCATGGACGCACGCATCCCGCACCAGCCCGGCGATGCATGGCTGGCGGTGACCAGCCTCAGCTTCGATATCTCGGTGCTGGAATTGTTCTGGACGCTCACGCGCGGGCTGAAGCTGGTGCTGTCCAGCGATGAAAGCCGGCTGGAGCTGTCCAAGGGGCCGGTGGCCCTGTCAGACCGTAAAATGGACTTCAATCTGTTCTACTGGGGCAACGACGACGGACCCGGTCCGCAGAAATACCATCTGCTGCTGGAGGGCGCCAAGTTCGCCGACAGCCACGGCTTCAACGCGGTCTGGACGCCGGAACGCCACTTCCACGCCTTTGGCGGCCCCTATCCGAACCCATCCGTCACCGGCGCGGCGGTTGCCGCAGTGACGCAGAACATCGGCGTGCGCTCCGGCTCCTGCGTGGCGCCACTGCACCATCCGGCGCGGATTGCCGAGGAATGGGCGGTGATCGACAACCTGACCGCGGGGCGTGCAGGCATCGGCTTTGCCTCCGGCTGGCAGCCGGACGATTTCATCCTGCGGCCTGAAAACACCCCGCCTGCCAACAAGCCCGCGATGTTCGAGGCCATCGAAACCGTGCGCAAGCTGTGGCGCGGCGAGGAAGTGGGTTTTCCCCGCAAAGATGGCGGTGAACACAACGTCCTCACCCAGCCGCGCCCGGTCTCCAAGGAGTTGCCGGTCTGGGTGACGACCGCGGGCAACCCGGAGACCTGGCGTGAGGCCGGTGCGATCGGGGCAAACGTGCTGACCCACCTGCTGGGCCAAAGCATTGATGAGGTCGCGGGCAAGATCCGCATCTACCATGACGCCCTGCGCGAATCGGGCCATGATCCCGCGGATTTCAAGGTCACGCTGATGCTGCACAGCTATCTGGCTGGAACCCGGGAGGAAGCCCGGCGGGTGGCGCGGGAGCCGATGAAGGATTACCTGCGCTCCGCCGCCGGGCTGATCAAGCAATACGCCTGGGCCTTCCCCGCCTTCAAGAAACCCGAGGGGGTGCAGAACCCGTTTGAGATGGACCTCGGCATGCTGTCGGAGGAGGAATTGGAGGCAATCCTCGACTTTGCCTTTGAGCGCTATTTCGAGGACTCCGGGTTGTTCGGCACCATTCAGGACGCCTGCCAGCGAGTGGAACAGCTGAAGCGTATTGGCGTGGATGAGATCGCCTGCCTGATCGACTATGGCATCGCGCCGGATGTGGTGCTGGAGGGGCTGAAACCGCTGGCCGAGGTGCTGCGGCTGTCGAACGCGCCGCAGGAACTGGCGGTGGATGATTTCTCGCTGGCGGCACAGATCGTGCGCCATGGGGTCAGCCACATGCAATGCACGCCCTCAATGGCGCGGATAATTGCCGCGGATGCCGATGCCAGCGCCTGCCTGGGCCGGCTGCAGCACCTGCTGGTGGGCGGCGAAGCGCTGCCGGGGGATCTGGTGCAGGCACTGCGCGAGACGACCCGGGCGGAGATCCACAACATGTACGGCCCGACTGAGACGACGATCTGGTCGACGGTGGAGACAATCAGCTCTGCCCCTGCGGGGACGGCCGGGATCGGCACACCGGTTGCGAATACGCAAGCCTATGTTCTGGACGAAAAGCAAACTCCTGTCCCTGCGGGGTCTCCAGGTGAACTTTATATCGGCGGCGCGGGGGTCACAGCGGGGTACTGGCAGCGGGACAAACTGACCTCTGAACGCTTCGTTAACGCAACGTTCGCTGCAACACCCCTGTACCGCACCGGCGATCTGGTGCGCTGGACCGAAGGCGGGACGCTCGCCTTCCTGGGCCGAACCGACCACCAGGTGAAGATCCGCGGTCAGCGGATCGAGCTGGGCGAGATCGAGGCGGTGCTGGCGGCGCAACCAGGCGTGACAGGCGCCGTGGTGGTGCCGCGCGGTGAAGCTGGCACCGGGCAGCTGGCGGGTTACATCACCGTCTCTGCGCCAGTGCAGCCAGAGGCCCTGAAACAGGCGCTGGCGGCGCGGCTGGCAGAGGTGATGGTGCCCGCGCGCATCATCACGCTGGACGCTTTCCCGCTGACCCCAAACAAGAAAATCGACCGCATGGCGCTGCCGGACCCGCAGCCCGAGCGGGCTGATGCCGCCCCGGCCGTTGCGCTGGATGCGGGTGCTCAGGCGCGGATTGCCACGGTCTGGAGCCGCATCCTGGGGGTCAGCGGCATCGGCGCGCAGGATAATTTCTTTGCCCTTGGCGGCCATTCGCTGCTGGCAGTGCAGGCGCACCGGGAACTGCGCGCGGAGCTGGGCACCGCGGCGCTGTCGATCACCGATATCTTCCGTTTCCCGACGCTGGCGGGGCTGGCGGCGCATATCGAAGGGCTTGCAGGCACCCCGGCAAATACGGAAGAACAGCCGCAGGATACCGCAGCACCGGACCGCAGCGACATGATGTCGAAACGGCGAGCGATGCGGGCCAACCGCAGGGCAAGGACCGGATGACGGAAACAAACAGCAGACTGGCAGAGCGGCTGGCCCTGGTCCGGCCGCTTTTTGCCGCCGATGTGGCGCTGGCCGGGGCAGACCCGCTGGGCGCACCGCCCGTGCCGCTGGCAGAGGAAGCCGCGGGGCTGTCGCCGAATGCGGTGGAGAAACGGCGCAATGAATTTGCTGCGGGAAGGTCAGCGGTGCATCAGGCCATGCAGCAGCTGGGCGTGCCCCCCGCTCCGGTGCAGGTGGGCAGCGACCGGGCGCCGGTCTGGCCCGCCGGTCTGGTCGGCTCCATCACCCACACCAAAAGCTGCGCGATGGCGGTGCTGGCACGGTCTGGCGCGGTTCAGGGGCTGGGCATCGACGTGGAGGAAGACACGCCCCTGAAAGATGAACTGCTGCCGGCGATCTGCTCGGACCGGGAACAGGCCTGGCTGAAGCGGCAGGACAATCCGGGCCAGATGGCCAAGGTGATCTTTTCCGCCAAGGAAGCGGCCTACAAGGCGCAATACTGCTTAAGCCGGTCGTTTTACGGGTTTGACGGGATGGAGCTGGAGTTTGATTTGGCCGCAGGCGCCTACCAAGCCTTTTTTACCGCCGACCGGGGGCCGTTCAAGCGCGGCGAAGCGGTTGGCGGGCGTTTTGCCATTGGTGCGGGGCTGATCATGACTACCGCAGAAATCCGGGGGCGCGGGTGATGGGGCGGCGCGGGTTTCTGGCATTGAGCGCTGCTGCCGCAACGCTGGGGCTGATGGTGTTTGCGACCCGCAGCCGAAGCGTACCGGTGCCGCCGCCGCTCGCCCCGCCTGCGGGTCCGATGAAGGTGTTTCACCTCGGCCATTCGCTGGTCGGGCCGGACATGCCGCATATGCTGGCGCAGCTGGCACCGGAGGGGCACAGGTTTAACAGCCAGCTGGGATCGGGCACGTCGCTGAGGGCGCATTGGGAGCCGGAGGAAGACATCCTCGACTTTGACGCCGCCAATCAGGCACCGGCGTACCGGGATGCGAAAGAGGCCATCGGGTCAGGCGAATATGGCGCAGTGGTGCTGACAGAGATGGTCGAGCTGCGGGACGCGATCAAATACTTCGATGCAGCCAAGTATTTGGGGAAATGGGCGGATTTGGCGCGGCAGGCGTCGCCGGAGCCGCGTCTGTATCTCTATGAAACCTGGCACAGGCTGGATGACCCGGATGGTTGGCTGGAACGGATCGAGGGAGACCTCGAAGCGTTATGGACACGCCAGCTGCTGGGGTGTGACAGCCGCCGCAATCCTCAGCGCCCGTTTTACCTGATCCCTGGCGGGCAGGTGCTGGCTGCGGTGGCGCGCGCAGCGGAGGCTGAGGAAATCCCGGGACTGGCTTCACGTGAATCGCTGTTTGCCAGAACGCCTGAGGGCGGTCTGGACAGCATCCATATCAATGATCTGGGCGCCTATGTTGTGGCGCTGACCCACTATGCGGTGCTGTATCAGCGCGCGCCCATGGGCCTGCCGCATCAATTGACCCGCGCCGATGGCAGCCGGGCAGATGCATTTGCCCCGGAGGCTGCGGCCAGGGTGCAGCAGATTGTCTGGGACACTGTGCGCGCCCTGCCCCGCACCGGTCTGGCCGCCGCGGGAGCAGCGGCATGAAACTGGAGGCGCTGATTACATCGGTTGTGATGATCGGCCATTCGCTGTTCGGGCCGGACAATCCGCAGATGCTGAAACAGCTGCTGCACACAAGGGCAGAGGCTCGGGTTGAAGCACAGATCATCAATGGCGCGCCGCTCAGCTACAATTGGAAGCACAGCAGCAGTGCCGAGGGTGTGGATTCACGTGAAAGGCTGCGCGAAGGCGCAGATGCGATCATTGTGACGGAAGCTATCCCGCTGGCCAATCACCTGAAATGGAGCGGCACCGAACAAGCGCTCACGCAGTATTATGAGCTGGCGCGTGCGGCCAATCCGGACGTGCAGTTCTACCTGCAGGAAACCTGGCACAGCTTGGACAGCGGCACCGGGGCGGATGTGCCGTTTGACGACGGCGCCGATGTGCCCTGGCGGGAGCGTCTGGAACAGGACCTGCCGCGCTGGCAGGCGGTGGTGGCACAGGTGAATGCGGCCACTGGCGGCGACGTGAAACTTCTGCCCGCAGGCCAGGCGATGGCGCGGCTGGATGATGCCATTCAGGCGGGCACCATGCCGGGACTGTCCAGTATCCGCGACGTCTTTGCCGATGATATCCACCCCAATGCCACCGGTTTCTATTTCCTGGCCCTGCTGCAATATGCGGTGCTGACCGGCAAGGACCCTGCCGGTTTGCCGCACCAGTTGACGGATCGCTGGGGCAAGCCCTTTGCCGCGCCCTCACCCGAGTTGGCGGCGCGGCTGCAGGTCATCGCCTGGGCTGCCGCCCAGGGGAACAGCATCCGCACGGCGGCCTTGCCCGCGCGCCCTGCACCGCTGCCGCAGGATCCGCCCCTGCCTGTGCTGAATGCAGCAGTGCTGGAAGACGCAGCCCACACCGCAAGACCGGCCGCCCGCCAGCCCGTTGCCATCAACCTCGCGGGCATCGCGGACTGGAGCACCCAGGCGCCTTTTCTCGACCATTTCAAAACCTCGCGCCCCTGGATCGGCCATCTGCCGAAACGCTGGGGCGGCGCCGGGCATGAAGACCTGCTGGCCGCTGGATATCTGGATGCCAATGGCTGGCCCACTGCCATCCCGCCTGAACTCAGCTCAATCGGCACGGTCATCCTCACCGACATGCCGGAGGAGGCGGTCTCGCTGGCGGGACGCTATGTGCTGCGCTTTGAGGGCGACGGCATTGTCGAGGTTTTGGGCCGGGCCGGGAATGTCCGCTATGGCAAAGGCGAAGTGCGGTTTGACTATACGCCTGGTCCCGGCCCGGTGGAGATCCGCATCCAGCGCACCGGCCGGGACGGCGATTACGTGCGCAATATCTCGGTTGTAAAAGAGGAGCATCTGGAGGCCTACGCGCAGGGGGCGCTGTTCAACCCGCTGTGGCTGGACCGGCTCGACGGGTTTGCGGCGCTGCGGTTCATGGATTGGATGGCCACCAATGACTCTGGCCAGACCGGCTGGGAGGACCGCCCCTTACCGCAGGATTACACCTGGGCGCTGAAGGGGGTTCCGGCAGAGGTGATGCTGGCGCTCGCCAACACGCTGGGCGCCGATCCCTGGTTCACCATGCCGCATATGGCAGATGATACCTATATCCGGCAGTTTGCCCGCCTGGCTGAACGCGGTTTGGACGAGGACCTGCGCGTCTATGCCGAATATTCCAACGAGGTCTGGAACTGGCAGTTCCAGCAGGCCGCCTGGGCCGATGCCCAGGCGCAGGCGCGCTGGGGCAGTGACGGGCTGTGGATGCAGTTCTATGGCGGCCGGGCGGCAGAAGCAGCGCAGATCTGGACGGATGTTTTTGGCGGGGACAGCGGGCGGCTGGTGCGGGTGATTTCGTCGCAAACCGGCTGGCTGGGGCTGGAGGAACAGGTTTTAACTGCGCCGCTGTGGAAGGCGGAACGCGCGGAGCGCCTGGCGCCCGCCGCCTATTTCGATGCCTATGCGGTGACCGGTTACTTCGGCGGCGTCCTGGGGCTGAAGGAGCGCGCGGGGGAGGTCCGTGCCTGGATCGCTGCCAGCCGGGAGCAGGCAGGGGCGGTGGCTGCGCAGCGCGGGCTGACGGGCGCGGCGGCAGAGGGATTTGCCGAGCGGCATCAGTACGATGCGGCCTCGGCCCAGGCGAGTGCCGAACTGCGGGACGGGCTGATCTCGGGTGATCCTGCGGACACGCTGGCGGATCTGCTGGGCCGGGTGCTGCCCTATCATGCCGGGGTTGCGCAAAAACACGGGCTGAAGCTGATCATGTATGAAGGCGGCAGCCATGTGGTCGGGATTGGACCGATGGTGGAGGATGAAGCCCTGACCCGTTTCTTCACCCATTTCAACTACACGCCGGAAATGGGGGCGCTTTACCAGGAGCTGCTGGCTGGCTGGCTGGCGCTTGGCGGCACGCTGTTCACCGCCTATGCCGATGTGGGCATGCCGGGGAAATGGGGCAGCTGGGGCGCCTTGCGCACTCTCAGCGACCGGAACCCGCGCTGGGATGCGCTGGAGGCTGTGAAGTGAGCCCGAAGGTCTCTATCCTGATCCCGGCTCATAACGAAGCCAATTATATCAAAGACTGCCTGCAGGCGGTGTTTGCCTCGGATCGGTTGCCTGCGGGCGTGGCAGCGGAAGTGCTGGTCCTGGCCAACGGCTGCACGGACGGCACCGCAGCCCTGGCCCGCACCTGCACGCCTGGCCCGGATTGGCACCTGCAGGTGCTGGAGCTGCCTCAGGGCGGCAAGCTCGGGGCGCTGAATGCCGGAGACAAAGCGGCACGGGGCAGCATCCTGATCTACCTGGACGCAGATGTTCAGGTTTCGCCCGGACTGATTCCGCAGATCGCCGCGGCATTGTCTACGGGGGCACCGCGCTATGCCAGCGGCAGCCCCCGGGTGGCGCCTGCCCGCAGCCGGATGACCCGCGCCTATGCACGGCTGTGGGTGCGGCTGCCGTTTTTTTCCTCCGGCGTGCCCGGGTTCGGCATCTTTGCAATGACCCGCACCGGGCGGCAGCGCTGGGGGGACTGGCCGGATATCATTGCCGATGACATCTTTGCCCGGTTGAATTTTGCCCCGCAGGAACGGGTGCAGGTGGCGGCGCCATACAGCTGGCCTATGGTCGAAGGCTTTCGCAATCTGGTGCGGGTCAGACGGCGGCAGAATGCCGGGGTGGCAGAGGTGGCAGAAGCATACCCGCATTTGCTGCGGAACGCGGACACGCCAAGGGCCGGCGGCGGCACGGCACTGCGCCTGCTGCTGCGCGATCCGGGCGGGTTCCTGACATACGCTGCGGTTGCGCTGGCGGTGAAAACCCCGCTGTTTGCCTCCCGCTCCCGCTGGACCCGGGGCCGCTGACAGCCCGCCGCTTTCGGCGGCCTTGGGCCGGGCTCAGCAGGAGCGGAGCATCGTCAGATGTGCCGGCGGCGGGCGGGAGGGACCCGTTACCTTTGGATCGCTTCGCGGAAATGCGCTGCCAGTTTTGCAGCTTCGGTTGCGCTGCCGTGACGCTGCAGCACCCGGGTGCGGCCCGCCTGACCCATGGCGGCGAGGTGTTCTGGCGGCGTATGCGCAAGCTCCAGAATTGCTTCAGCCAGCGCGGTTTCACCGCCGGCTGGCACCAGCCAGCCAGTTTTTCCCGGCAGCACCAGCTCCGGAGTACCCGCGATATAGGTGGCGATAACCGGGCGGGCGGCGGCCATTGCCTCCATCACCACCATCGGCAGCCCCTCGGCAAAAGAGGGCATCACCAGCGCGTGGGCGCGGGCCAGTTCTGCCCGCACGCCGTCCTCTGCCAGCCAGCCGGTGAGAGTGATATTCCGCTGCAGCCCGAGGCTGGCAATCGCTGCCTCCAGGTCCGGGCGCATCTCGCCGTCGCCAATCAGCGCCAGATGCGCATCCGGGATGTTCTGCACCAGCTGCGCCATGGCACGGACCAGAACCATCTGGCCCTTCTGCTCGACAAACCGCCCGATGGCAGCCAGCCGCAGCGGCCCCTGCGGCAGCGGCGCGGGGCTTGCGAAGCGGTCCGGCTCGATGCCGCAATGAACCACTTTCAGGCAGTCCCATTTGCTGAAAGACGCCCAGCGGCTCAGCTGGCTTTTGCCGAAACTGCTGACCGCCACGGTGAAAGCGGCGCGGCTGATCTTCTCCCCCAGCGACAGCGCATGGGGGGCGTCGAATTCCTCCGGCCCGTGCACGGTAAAACTGTAGGCCGGGCCGCCCAATTCATGCGCCAGCATCGCGACCGCAGCGGAATTGGTGCCGAAATGCGCGTGCATGTGCTGCACGCCCTCTGCTGCGCAGCGCTGTTTCACATGCGCCGCCTCGCCTAGGTAAATGATATGCCGGAGCACGCCTTTGTCCGAAGCGCGCGCCAGTTTCACGGCCAGGGCCAGCGCCCGTGTGAACCGGCGCGGGGTCAAGGCCTCGCGTGCCAAAGCGGCGAGAAGACGGCCTGTGCCGGCCTGCAGAACATATCCGGTGCGCGCGGCCTCCGCCTGGTCGGCGGGGTCAGCCAGTGCGCTTTCCGAGGGGCGCATCGCCAGCCGCAGGACCTCCACGCCCTGCTGCTCCAGCGCTTGCAGCTCGCGGCGGATGAAGCTGTGCGAGGGCTGCGGATAAGTGTTCAGAACATAGGCGATCTTCAACGCTGAGGGTTCCCGGCAAGTGTATGTTTCTGCGGCAGGTTAGCGGTGGATTGGCGGCTTGCCCAGCGTTGGATGCCGCTTGTTCCGGGAGCGTGGAGAATGCAGCACAAGGATCAGGATTGTCGCTTCATTTCAGCCGCTTGCATGGCTCTCATCCGCCATTGCCGCCGCGCGATTGACGCCCCTGCCCTGCCCGCCTAGCCTGCAGGACAAGTGTTTTGAGGAATGGCGCCGGGATGCAGCGGGTTGCTTTGCTTTTTGCCGGCCAGGGGATGATGGCGCGGGTGCTGCGCTCGGCCTCCTGGCTGATGATCGGGTATGGCGGCAGCCAGGCCTTGCGGCTGGCCTCCAACCTGATCCTCACGCGTATTCTGTTTCCAGAAGCCTTTGGCCTGATGGCGCTGGTTACGGTGGTGACGGTGGGGCTGTCGCTGTTTTCCGACGTCGGCATCGGGCCCTCGATTGCCCAGAACAAGCGCGGCGATGAGCCGGCGTTTCTGGACACAGCCTGGACCATCCAGGTGATCCGCGGCTTTGGATTGTGGGCGCTGACGGCGCTGCTGGCCTGGCCTGCCGCCGCGTTCTATGGCGCGCCGGAGCTGCTGCTGTATCTGCCTATCGCAGGCGCCGGTCTGGTCATTGCCGGCTTCAACCCGACCCGGATCGAGACCGCGCACCGGCATCTTCTGGCTGGGCGGGTCACGGCGCTGGACCTGGGCGGCCAAATCGTCGGGCTGGCGGCGATGATTGCATTGGCGCTGGCGACGCAGTCGGTGATCGCGCTGGTGCTAGGCGGGGTCATTCAGGCTGCGGCCAAGCTGGTGCTGTGCCACTACGGCCTGCCGGGGGCTGCCAACCGGTTCCGCTGGGAGAAGGCAGCTGCGCGGGAGCTCATTCATTTCGGCAAATGGATTTTCCTGTCCACTGCCTTCTGGTTTCTGACTTCGCAAGGAGACCGGGCGATCCTGGGCAAGTTCGTGCCGCTGGAGGTGCTGGGGATCTACAACATCGGCTATTTCCTGGCGAGCTTTCCGATGCTCCTGGGCCATGCGGTGAACCAGCGGTTGATGATCCCGGTCTATCGCGACAGGCCTGCGCGGGAGGCACCTGAGAACCTCCGGCGGCAGCGGCAACTGCGCAGCGGGCTGACCGGTGGCATCCTCGCAATGCTGCTGGTGATGGCCTGGGCCGGGCCGTGGCTGGTGCAGTTCCTGTATGATGACCGCTACCTGCTGGCCGGGCCGATGATCGTGCTGATTGCCCTGGCGCTGGCGCCGGCAGTGATCACCATGACCTACGATCAGGCGGCGCTGGCGGCGGGCGACAGCCGTGGCTTCTTTGTGTTTTCCGCTGCCCGCGCCTGCCTGCAGACGGTGCTGTTCCTGGGCGGGGTGATGTGGTTCGGGCTGGCGGGCGGCATTGCCGCGCTGGGATTGGCGATGCTGGCGGCCTATCCGGTGCTGGTGCGTCTGGCGCGCAAACATCACGTCTGGGACCCGCTGCATGATGCGGGCTATGCCTTACTAACCGCCGCGGCAGGCGGCGCAGCGCTGCACTGGCATTGGGCGGAGATTGCAAAGATGGCGGCGGCGCTGAATGCCCCCTGAGCACGCCCGTTTTTTTAGAAAGCAATTCAAGTAATAGCGCGTGCTTGATCAAGTCACTGAGCGTTCGCTTGGCCGGGAGCGGAACGCGCCCGCCGTGGGGCGGGCGGACGCGTGCCTGCCGCTAACGCGAGACAGGCAAATTAAAGAAGTACTTCCGGCAGCAGGTTGCTTGGCTCAGACCTTGCGCCGGAACAATCCGATGCGCGCTTTGCCCGGTGGGCGGGTGTCCATTACCGGAACCGAGACCACCGGCACCAGTCCGGTTTCCCGCTCCATCTGCGCTGCGGTGCGCAGCACCGGGTGGCGCAGTTCCTGCAGAAAGGCTGCCAGAAGGGCAAGAATAACACTGGCAGCAGCCCCCATCAGCGCCTTGGTCTTGCGGGCGCCGGTCACGGGATAATCCGGCAGCGGCGCCGGCTCGATGACCGTCAGGCGTTCCGCCTGGCGGCCTGTTTCCAAACGGAAGCCGACTTCTGCCTCGTTGCGCCGGGCGGTCATTTGCGCAAGCTCCGCCTGCAGCTGTTCCAGCCGCCGGTCGTAGGCGCCCAGCTGGCGCTCGACCTCAGGTGTGGTCTGCAGGGAGGCTGCCAGCCCGGTCTTGCGCTGTTCCAGCAGCAGTTCCTGCGCCTCCAGCGTGGCCAGCTTCTGTTCAGCCTCCTCCAGCATCCGGCGGGCGGTGGCAGGGCGTTCCGTCGCCTGCGCCTGGTCGGCGGCGCGGCGGATTTCAATCCGCTCCCGCGCAATCTCCAAAAGGCCCTCGTTCAGGGCCGCGATTTCAGCCCGGCGGAATTCGATCGTACCAGGCAAGGTTACATCATTTTCATTGCGGTAGGCGGCAATCTCATCCTCCAGCGCGGCGACCTGGTCTGTCAGCGCGGCCTCTTTTCCGGCAAAGAAGCTGAGCGTTTCGCGCGCCTGGTCGATACGGCTTGCCACGCTGAGCTCGATTGTGCGGCGGCCAAACTCACTGGCAACTTGCTGCGCCTGTTCCGCAGTGGGCATCCGCGCGGTGATCGTCAGCACCGAGATGGTGCCGTCATCGGCAAAGCCCTCGCGGGCGGCAGCAACCCCGGTGATCCGCACCGACTCGCGCAGGAGCGCCACTTTTTGCAGTTGAGTCAGCGCCTCCGTATCTGCGTAGAGGCCGAATTTCCCGATCACTTCCAGCACCGTTCCGCGTGCCATCAGTCGCTGCTCAATCAGCTGCATACGGCGGGCAGAGGAGCCTTCTACAGTGGACTTCGCCAGTTCCCCTGCGATCTGCGGCTGGGTGATCTGGAGCACCTCTGCGGTTTCATACTCATGCTGCTGCTTGGCCGCGAACCAGACCGACAGCAGGCATCCCAGCACAAACACGCACAGGATGGTGAACAACCTGCGCCGCACCATGTCCAGGAAGTCGCCAAGCGAGTAAATCGGCCCCATCTGTCTGCTCTCATGCCCCGGCTGCCGCCGTTCCAATTTCCTCAGGCTGCACCTTGGCCGCCTGTGTCCTGAGTTTCATCACAGCAACCGGGCAAAACTATGACATTGCGGCCTAGTTCAGCGGGCAGTCCGATGCGCGGGCCCGGTTCAGAACCACCCCAAGCAGCTGGGTATGGCCCGTCAGCATTTTTTCACAGGCTGCAAGCTGGGCCGCAGTGGTGTCCGTACCGTCAGAAATCAGCAGCACCCCGTCCACCTGCGGCAGGAAAGCGGCGGTATCGTCATACTCCAGCACCGGCGGCAGATCGAAAAGAGCGGTATCGGCACCGCTGCGCAGCATCATGTCGTCCA
Organism: Leisingera sp. ABD4_442; assembly: GCF_056160905.1. Lineage (NCBI taxonomy): Bacteria > Pseudomonadati > Pseudomonadota > Alphaproteobacteria > Rhodobacterales > Roseobacteraceae > Leisingera > Leisingera sp. ABD4_442. Next base: position 80,871 of record NZ_JBSWYB010000012.1, read on the forward strand.
GCACCCCGGCGCAGCTGCGGCCATGCAGGATTTCAGCGGCATCCTGATCTGCTGCATTATTGAGGCCGACGGCCAGGGACGGCATCGGGCGCAGCAGCTGCTGCTCCATCGGGACTGCACCGGACAGAAAATCCGCAAGCCCGCCGGGCGCAGCCATGCCCAAGGACTGCCCGACACTCGGGCGCCGGAAGTTCAGGTCCATCAGAATGGTGCGGCTGCCGGGCACGCGGGCCAGGCTCAGCGCCAGGTTGACGGCTGAAAAGGTGGTGCCTGCGCCAGCCGAAGGGGCCGTCACTGCTACCCGCCGCCAGCCGCGCTGCCGCAGTGTATGCAGCAGCCGGGTGCGCAGCAGGTCAAAGGACTTGGCCGCGGGGCTGCTGCGGAAACAGCTGACCAGAGGCAGCCCCGCCTGCTGCGGCTCCTCAGCTGCCATCCGGCGCTGCGGAATGCGTTCCCAGGGTTCTGGCAATGGGGCAGGCAGCTGCGCATCGGTATCTTCCGCAGGCGCGCCCAGCCGGTGCTGCCCGCCTGCCCCCGCCGCAAAGGGCACATCGCCCGCGGGAGCGCGGCGGCGGCGGAACCGCTTGAAGCCCTGCTCGCTCATGCTGTCCTCAACTCCTGTGTGCGGGCGTTGCGCCGGGCCGGCACACAACGCCCCTGAAACTGAAAAATGCTTCACAACCGTGCTCCCCGCAATGGGTGGATGAAATGCTGCCGGCCGCAAAGCGCGAACCGGCATCAGATCAGAAAGATGTTAATACCCTGTCCCCTTCACAACCACGCCCGCCGTGCGGCAGATCAAGCCAAGATCCCGGCCCAGCGACAGTTCCCGCTGGTACTGGAAATCCGCCCTCACCCGGCTGGCAAAGCTGGCCTCGTTGCGGACCGATACCTGCCAGATTCCGGTGATCCCGGGGCGCAAAGCAAAATAGGCCCGGGCATCGCCGTAAAGCGGCAGCTGATCCGGCATCATCGGACGCGGCCCGACCAGGCTCATGTCGCCCTTGGCAACATTCCAAAGCTGCGGCAGCTCATCCAGGGAAGTGGCCCGCAGAACCCGGCCCACACGGGTGATCCGCGGGTCGTTCTTGAGCTTCTGCGTCTCGTCCCATTCCCGGCGCAGCGCCGGATTGCTGTCCAGATAGTGCAGCAGCAGCTGGTCTGCGTCCCGGACCATGGTGCGCAGTTTTAGAATGCGGAATTTCTGCCCGCCGCGGCCCAGCCGCGCCTGGGTATAGAACGGCCCGCCGCCTTCCAGCCAAAGCGCCAATGCGCATACAGCAATCAGCGGCAGCGTCAGCGGCAGGCTGAGAAGAACCAGGAAAAGATCCAATGCGCGCTTGCCGGCAGCCGCGTAGGCTGAACCCGCGCTTGCACCATGCCTGCCCGTTTGCGCAATGCTCCTCAAAGCTGCGTTTATGTTGGCAGCCTGAACAGGGCCGGCGGCTGTGACAGGCCGCCGCCGTTTGAGATCACCCTGCGCAAAAGACAGCCCCGCCCCGCCGGGAACCATGTCTTTCATTCCTTATACCCCCGCTTTCCGGCCACAAATCAGCCGGCCCGCCGCCACGCACGTGCAGCCGATGAAACTGAAAACCGCCACCCGCACCCGCAAAGGGCGCAAACAGCTATTACTGGTATTCTGGTTCAGAACCGGGCACGCCCCCACGCGCCCGCGTCCAATGTTTTCTCCGCCCAATCCCCTGGCGGCACTGCATTTCTGCAGCCAGTCTTATTTAAGACAAACTTTAGAAAACTGGCGTAAATATTGTGAGAGCGGCCCGAAAAAGCCTAAAATCCCGCTGTATCGCCGATATTCATGGAAACAATTACCTGCTGCTCAAGAGCATTGTCCGGCAAACGTGTAAAAGCTGCAGAGAATCAGCCGCTGGCCGCGCCCCAGACACTGGTTCAGCCGCCCCTGAACTGCCCCGGGCTTTGCCCGGTCCAGCGGCGGAAGGCATCGCTAAAGCTATTGAGGCCCGAGTAACCTAGAAGAAAGGCGATTTCTGCCAGGGCAAGCTTGCTCTCCCGCAGGTAGCGAACGGCTAGCGCTTTGCGCAGCTCCTCAAGAATGGTGAAATAGCTGGTTCCAGCCTGTGACAGCCTGCGCGACAACGTGCGCGGGCTCATGCCCAGATCCGCCGCCACATTGCCAAGCGTCGCAGAGCTGCTGGACAGCCGGGCAGAGATCGCCTCCTCCACCTGAGCCGCAAGCCCGGTGCTTTTGCTGCCTTGATCCTGCCCTTGCAGCAGCTGGTCGCCATAAGACCGCAAAACCCGCAACAGCACCCGGTCAGCACTGGCCAGCGGCAAATCCATATCCTCAGGCTTGAAGACAAAACGGCTGACAGCCGCCCCGAAATCCACCGGGCAGCCGTAATAGGACGCCATTTCCTCCAGCCCTGACCTTCGCTGATGGGCAAAAACCGCCTGCTGCGGCTCGATCCGGCTTTCAGCAGCCTCACGCAAGGCGGTGAAGAACAAGGCCGCCAGAAACTCTATGTACTGCTGCCCCTGCTGGCCGGAGACCGCCCGGCACGACCAGGTGAATTCCCCATGCGAGGCCAGCCGGGAGGTGTCCAGCTCCCAGACATCGCTCATCACTCCCGCGTAGCGTGCAATATTGCGCAGAAAGCAGCCTGCCGTGGGGGACGTCCGGGCGATGTAGCCTAAAAGCCCGGCCTGACGCAGATCAGTGGCGCTGCCGAGGTGAAAGCCGAACAATGGGTCGCCGGTCAGCTCAGACCCGTGGTCGAAAATTCCAGTGATTGCCGAAAATGGGGCGGAAGGATCATCCTGGTTCAGCAGCGCCTGGCCAAACCCTGTTCCGGAAAACACCGCATCTGGCGCGTAGCCTTCGGCCAGAAGATGGCGTGCAGCGAGCTGGGCAAATACCGCGTTATGCTGTGCCGGAGCTTCGGTCATGTCTGCACTACCTCCTGTCACGGTTACAAGTCACTGTTACGTACCCGCGGCGGCTCTCCGCCGCGCTGTTCGATCAAAAACTCCGCTTGGGCGGCAGACCGCTTGTCCCGGCTTTGCCAGCTGATTGAGCCTGAACCGGGACGTTGAAGCGGGTCTTTGACGGATGCTTTACATTACTGGATTTTTGGAACCGGGCGCAGGGCGGGGCGCCCTGTCTTTTGCACAAATCCTAGGCGCTTTAGCCTATGGCGGGCATACTTCCGCTCAGGACCCTCTCCATACGGGTATTTATGCCTATGCCTGCGCAACACCCGCCCGCTTGCCGGACCGGGGAATCGGCGCCATAAGCAGGCAAACCGGAAGCAGCGATCAAAGAGGACACCATGCAGCCTTCCCGCAGCGAGGCCACCTGGCTGGCCGCCAACCTGGACGGACAAAGGCTTCTGGTCTGGGAAATGTCCGGCCGTCAAGCAGCGCCAGCCCAGGTGTTCACCTTAGAGGGCGGCCAGCCCGCCGCGGTGGCAGATGCATTGCGCCAGGCGATAGGCGGGGTGCCGCGCCCGGTGCTGCTGGGCGGCAGCGGCCTGGCTGCGCCCCGGCCGGTTCCGCTGCCTGCCGCAGAGCTGACGGCGGTCAATGCCCGGCTCGAGGATTTGACTGTTCATGTCCTGCCGGGTGTAAGCCAAGCCGCCCCGTGCGGCGTGATGCAGGGCGCTGTTGCCCGTGTCTGCGGTTTCATTCGGCTGAACCCGGATTGGGACGGGGTGATCTGCCTGCCCGGGCCTGTGACCCACTGGGTGCAGGTGAGCGCCCGTGAGATCGTCAGCTTTCAAAGCGCGCTGACCTGGCAACTGGCTGCAGCAGCCGCACAGGGCATGGCGCTGGATCCGCATGGCGCCTGGGACAAGCCGGTTTTGGCAGAGGCCGCGGGAGATGGCATCACCAAACCAGAACTGCTGGCCGCCCGGCTGGCCGCCGTCCAAGCCGCCGCAAGCCTGGGCCGCCTGACGGCAGAGGCCGCAAGAGCCCGCCTGTGGGGCCTTCTTCTGGGCGCGGAGCTGGCCGCTGCACGTCCCTATTGGCTTGGGCAGAATCTTGCCCTTATTGCCGATGACGGGCTGCGTGCACTTTATACAGCGGCGCTGGATGCCCAGGCGCTGCCTGTAACCGTGGCAGAGCCTGTCCGGATGGCGCTGGAAGGAGTGTCCGCCACCTGGCCGGGCTAGGGGCAGGACAAAGGCATCCTGCGCCGGGCAATGGTGCGCGAGACGGATTGTCCGAAGGGCACAAGCAAGCCCTCCCGCGCCTGCCGGTGCATCGGCTGCACCGGCCGCCCCTTCGCAGCCTTGGGCGTAGGCTGTACGCGAGGACAGCCGAAGCCGGACGGGAGCGCAACCCGAGCTGTTATGGTATCAGGCGGGTGCCCGGAACCGGCTGCCCTTGGCGGGCGGTGTTTCGGGCGGGCCTGCGAAACACTGGGCGATGCGCATCCAGTCCTCCGCCGCCTGCCCGGCGCAGTGCAGCCCGGTATCACCAAGGCTGCGCACTTGCGTCACCACACGGGCAAATTCCACCGCGGAGCCTTTGACAAAATTGTCCGGCTGCGGCGCGTTCCACTGCCAAACAGCGCCCGACGGTCCGGTGAGCTGCACAAAAGGCGCCGGGTCCGGAACGTCCTGGCCGCGGTTGCGGAAGCTCCAGCCAAAAGTGGCCACCCCAAGATGCGCAATGTTGCGGATGCGGTCTTCTTCCCGGCGCTCCTGCCCCAAAAGATCAAAGACTTCCTGACCGTGGGCCCAGGTCTCCATCTGCCGGGCAGTCACAGAGCTCAGTGCGCTCATATCCGGGCCAACCCATTTCAGCCGCGCCTTGGGGTCCGTTCGGGAAAAGGCATCCGCGCATCGCTCAGCCCCTTGCCGCCAGGCCTCGAACAGGGCCTGGCCGGACAGGCCGTTCAGCCAAGGAAACTGGCAATCCAGAATAGATCTGCCGGCCTGCATGCCCTTGAGAACCGGGGCGATAAAACCGGCAAAATCTGCATCGCCTTGCAAGGCGGCTTCTGCGGCGGCGTTGAAAAGATGCAGATGCCCCAGCACGTGATCAATGGTCCAGCCCTTGAACTGGGTTGCCCGGTGGAAATCCGCCTCCGGCAAATTTTCCAGTATCGCCGCTAGCGCACGGCTCTCGGCGCGGAAATCTTCAGCCTGCTGCATAGCTCCCCCTCTTTTGCACGCAGCAACAGGGTAACGGTTCCGGGCAATCCCAGGAAACCTGGACCGCACGTCACGGCAGGGATTAGTCCGCCTGCATAGCGCGGAAAGCGTGCCCGGCGGCCTCGAAATTTCGGCTGAGCGGCGCGGTGAGCCGGGACTGCGCCGCGTAATAGGCTCCAGTCCGGCACAGCTGAGCCGCAAACGCAGGATGCACGCCCGCGTCGTCGTATTTGCGCACTCTTTCCCGGGTCAGCCAGCCGCGGCTTTTGACTTCTTTCCGGATCAGCTCCAGCCGCTGGATGCAGTGGAGTGCGGTATAGACCGAAAGATACTCCAAATAAGCGCCGATTTCGTGGCCGCAGTCCGGATCGAAGGTCTCGATCATCACATCGGCCATCTTGTCTGGTGCAACCGGCCAGGTTTCATCGCCAATCAGCCAAGCAAAATCCTCTGCGCCGTGCCGCAGGCCGGCATATTCGAAGTCGAACCATCGGACAAACCCGTCGCCGCCTATGGCGGCATTGCCGGAGCGGCAATCCCATTTCAGAAACTGAGCGCCCGGGTGTTCGATGTATTCGGCAACGGCCGGATAGTCGAAATTGGCGGGAACTCCCATGGAATAGGGTTCAAGTGCCTCTACCGAGCTGACGAAACTGCGAATCCAGCTGCGGTTTGCCCCAAGATGCGGCAGCACCGTATGCAGCTTGGTCCTGCGCGCAGCGGACTGGATACGGAAGATTGCGGCGCAGGCTTCCGCAGCGAGTTCAAGCTGGTCGCTCTCTTCAAATCCGATGATTTCCTCGCTCAGCCGGGTCTCGCCGGTATCGGATTGGAACAGCACATCGTTGTGCACCCCCAGCACCTGAGGAATGTCATCGCAATGCGGCGCCAGCTGTTCCAGCACGAAGGCTTCCAGATGGGTGCGGCGGAAATTGGCGCGCAGCGTTGCAATTGCCGTGCGGTCCTTGAAATGCAGCCGCAGCGACGAGCGTGATTTGCCGCCCGGCGCCGAAATCTCCACCGGTTCTTCCCCAAGCACCTGCCAGGCCGCGCCTGCAATATATGCGGTGCGGTCGTCAAATTTTCCGTCAGCCATATCCCGCGTCTCTCCCGAACTGCTGCCCAAGACCGGGACAGCTCACCCTTGAATGCTTAACCTTTTGGTGGGGAAAGACGGCGCTTTTCAGGACAGAATACGGCAATTCAAAAGTTGCTCCGGGCGATTCGAACGGGTCGGGCCAGCCGTGGCCTTTGCGCCGAGGCGGATTTAACAACAATCCCGAGGCGGCGGTTCAGTTTGTTTCCGCAAGCCCGGTTTTTAAAGCCCATTTTGACTAAAATACGTCAAAAATCTGGCCGCAGTTGCCTCTCTGCCTAACCTTGATCAAGCTATGCGCGCTTTACGAATGCAGCCGCACCGCAATTTGGATCTGGGTATTGTCTGGGGGAATGAATGGGCCGGGGACATTTTTCATACAGCTGGGGACGCGGACATTCCGCCTGGAGCGGCAAGCAGGCTTGTGGCGGTAACAGCTACTACAACGGCGGCGTCCAGGGCGGCGGTTTCAGCCGCTGGTATGACAGCCATCTGTCCAGCCGCTATGGCTGGAAAGGCAAGGGCTTCAAGGACTGGCAGGACCGCGAAGATGAAGACGGAACTGGCGGCACCAAAGGATCCAGCGGAACCAAAGGATCCGGCGGAACCAAGGGGTCAGGCAGCACCAAGGGATCCGGCGGAACCAAAGGATGCGGCGGCAAAGGGCATCACGGCAAATCGCACTGGTGGCATCGTGAAGAAGACGATTGGAACAGCTATGGAAGCGGCGGCTCCGGGGGAACTCATGGCTGCGGTTCAGGCACCAGAGGGTCGGGCACCGGCGCCTCCGGGTCTGGGGGAACCAAAGGAAGCGGCGGGTCCGGCGGTACGAAGGGCACCGGTGGCAGCGACGGTAGCGACAGCAATGACGGCAGCGGCAAAACCTCTGTGACTTTCGAGATAGGAGGAAACGGCGATCCAAGCGTCTCTGTCGAGGTGCTGCAAACGCCGCAAGGTCAGTTGTTTATAAAGCTGGAGCCGACCTCCTTTGACGGTGAGGTTGCCGATATTGACGGCCTGTTCTTCAACATGACGGAGGATTCCAGCCTGGATGGGCTCAATTTCTTTCCGGATGAAAACACGCTGCCAGTGACCGGCCATGCGGCCAATGCCAATTCTGTCAACGCGCTGGGGGACGGCACCACTGTGCCCGGCAGCTTTGACGCGATGGTGCAATTCGGCCAGGTCCCGGACAGTACCGATGGCACCGTCACCAATGCAAACTTCACTCTGTGGTCGGACGCTGGGCTGACGCTAGAGGACATCGACCTAAGCAGCCTGTCGCTCGTGGTTAGCAATCCGGACGGTTCGCAGCAGGTGCTGGAAGGCGGCTATGATCCGGCAGCGGCGGCCAGCAGTGGGACCGCCTATGCCAACGGCGGCGTCACCGGTGACGGGCTGAGCAACTGGTACGACGCAAATCTGGCCGGGCAATTCGGCGGCACCGGCGAGCCCGGCACTGAGGACATCATGGCACTGATGAACCAGCCCATCAGCGGTACCATGCCTGGCGGCGGAACAGAGGGTGCCATGGAGGATCTGGCAGACCTCGCTTAGGCTGCCGCGCTGTTAAAAAGGCCGGGAGGGCGCCACAGGCGCCCTCTTGTGCGGTATCAGGGCAGCGGATCCGTCCTGAACAGGCGGATTTTCAGCCCCCCATGGGCCACCGGTGCACCAAAGGGCAGAAACGGCAGGTTGGTGGCCTTGGCCAGACTGGTTTCGGAGGTGACAATGCCCACCCGCCAGCCGGAGAAACGCTCCTTCAGTACCTGACCCAGAGCGCCATAGAGGGCGTAAAGCAGTTTCTTATTGCCGATCCGCGCGCCATAAGGCGGATTGACAATCACCAAGCCCGGCGGGCCGACTGGGCGCTGCAGGTCGCTGACGGCGGCCTGGGCAAAGCAGGTGCAATCCGCCACGCTGGCACGTTCCGCATTGGCGGTAGACATCTCAACGGCGCCTGCGTTGCGGTCAGAGCCGTAAAAGTGCAGGTCCGTCTCACACAGCGCGCCCTGCTGCTTCAGCACCTCCCAGGCAGCGGCGTCGAAAGTGGCTAGCTGCTCGAACGCAAAGCTGCGGCTGCGGCCGGGCAGCAGGCCCTTGGCGATCTCCGCGGCCTCGATCACGAAGGTACCGGAGCCGCACATCGGATCGACCACCGGTTCGCTGCCGTCAAAACCGCATTCCCGCAGAAACAACGCCGCCAGGTTTTCGCGCATGGGCGCCTTACCGACGGCGGATTTGTGGCCGCGTTTGTGCAGACCCTCGCCCGAGGTGTCGACGCTGAAGACGCAAAGGTTGTCTTCGATCCGGAGCTTGACCGTCAGTTCAGCGTCCTTGGTGACAGGGACGCCGAGGGTTTCGGCAATCGCCTTTTCCACCCGCTGGGCAGCAGCTCCGGCGTGGTAGATCTTGGATTTCTTGTTGGTCGCCACCTCGACCTTCACCGGCACATCCGGGCGCAGCACGCCGCCCCAGGGAAACTTGCGCGCGCGTTTGTCGAGCTGTGCCAGGTGAAAAGCGCGGAATTCGCCGATCCGCGCCAGCACCCGCGCAGCGCCGCGCAAGCACAGGTTGGCGCGCCAGACCTCACTCCAGGTGCCCTGCACCTTGACCCCGCCAGGTACAGCCTTGGGCGTGGCAAAACCCAGCTCCTTGGCCTCGGTTAGCAGCGCCTGTTCCAGTCCCGGCGGTGCGGTTAGGAAGATCTCGAAGGTGGTGTCTTGCGTCATGCTGCCCTCCTTAGACGCAAAGTCTGCGCGCGGCGACCGTTTTTTCAAGTACCGCCATGGGCGAAACTGCCGCTGCGTCACAACTGAAGACGCTGCGATGCAGCATAGGAGCGTTGCCCTGTGACAAGGGTATTAATTAATACATTTCAACATGATACGCATTACTAAAAAATTAGTTTGACAACATAATCCAACCTATGAAAGCTCTATGCCAGTCAGATGCAGCCAATGCACAGCTGGCCTTAATAGACTTTCAGGGAGGAAAAGATGCGTAAGTATCTTTTGTCCGCAGCAGCCGTTTGTGCGGTGGTTGCGGGTTCAATTGGCTATGCCGACGAAATGGCGGCCAAAAAATGGATTGATGAAGAGTTCCAGCCATCGGTTTTGACCAAGGATGAACAGCTGTCGGAGATGCAGTGGTTCATCAAGGCCGCGGAACCTTACAAGGGCATGGAGATCAACGTGCTGTCGGAAGGCATCCCGACGCACAGTTATGAATCCGAGGTGCTGACCAAGGCATTTGAGGAAATCACCGGCATCAAGGTGAACCACCAGATCCTGGGCGAGGGCGAAGTGGTCCAGGCGGTGCAGACCCAGATGCAGACCAAGCGGAATCTTTATGACGGTTACGTCAATGACTCCGACCTGATTGGCACCCACTCGCGCCTGCAGCTGGCCTATAACCTGACCGACATGATGGCGGGCGAGTTCAAGGACGTGACCAACCCCGGCCTGGACCTGGGTGACTTCATGGGCACCCAGTTCACTACCGGCCCGGATGGCGATCTGTACCAGCTGCCCGACCAGCAGTTCGCGAACCTCTACTGGTTCCGCAAGGACTGGTTCGACCGCGAAGACCTGCAGGCCGCGTTCAAGGAAAAATACGGCTATGACCTGGGCGTCCCGGTCAACTGGTCCGCGTATGAGGACATCGCCGAGTTCTTCAGCGAGCAGGTCAAGGAAATCGACGGCACCGCAATCTATGGCCACATGGATTACGGCAAGCGCGCGCCGGACCTCGGCTGGCGGATGACCGATGCCTGGCTGTCGATGGCCGGTGCCGGCTCCAAGGGTGAACCGAACGGTGTGCCGATCGACGAATGGGGCATCCGCATGGAAGCAGGCAGCTGCAACCCGCAGGGCGCCAGCGTCAGCCGCGGCGGTGCCGCCAACGGCCCGGCGGCGGTCTATGCGATCCGCAAGTGGGACGAATGGCTGCGTAAATACGCGCCTCCGGGTGCTGCGTCTTATGACTTCTACCAGTCGCTGCCGGCACTGGCGCAGGGCAATGTGGCACAGCAGATCTTCTGGTACACCGCCTTCACCGCCGACATGGTGAAGCCGCAATCCGAAGGCAACAACACCGTCGATGAGAGCGGCACCCCGCTGTGGCGGATGGCGCCCAGCCCGCACGGGCCCTATTGGGAAAAAGGCCAGAAGGTCGGATATCAGGACGTGGGTTCCTGGACCTTCCTCAAGTCCACCCCGCTGGACCGCGCTCAGGCTGCCTGGCTCTATGCCCAGTTCGTGGTCTCCAAGACTGTGGACGTGAAGAAATCGCATGTGGGTCTGACCTTCATCCGCGACAGCTCCGTGAACCACGAAAGCTTCACCGAGCGCGCGCCGAAACTGGGCGGCCTGGTCGAGTTCTACCGCTCGCCCGACCGTGTGGCATGGTCGCCGACCGGTGTGAACGTGCCGGACTATCCGAAGCTGGCCCAGATCTGGTGGCAGCAGATCGGCGACGTGAACTCCGGCGCCTTCACCCCGCAGGAAGCGATGGACCGTCTGGCTGAAGAAATGGACATCACCATGGCCCGGATGCAGCGCGCGGATGAGCAGGCGAATGTCTATGGCGGCTGCGGCCCGCGCCTGAATGAGGAAAAAGACGCGGAGTGGTGGTACGCCAATGGCGGCGCCAAGCCGCCGCTGGAGAACGAGAAGCCGCAGGGCCAGACCGTCAACTACGACGAGCTGGTTGCCCGCTGGGCAACCGAGTAAAGCAACTCCTCCCGGTCCGGCCAGACCTCCCCATCGTCTGGCCGGGCTGAAACAGGCCCCGGAGACCCTTTCCCGTCTTCCGGGGCCTTCTTCCCCCCAAAGACCGCGCGCGCCGGATCCCGGTGCGCAAACAGGCCGCCTGCCGGAAAGTCAAAGCAAGATGGCACTCGAACTCAAAGACGTGACCAAGCGCGTCGGCGCCATTCAGCACATCAAGGAAACCTCGCTGCTGCTGGAACCCGGTCACTTCAATGTCCTCCTGGGCGCCACCGGCTCCGGAAAGACCTCACTCATTAAACTGATGGCGGGCCTGGACCCGATGGCCAGCGGCCAGGTGCTGATGGATGGCGAGGATGTCAGCCGTCTTAGCACCCAGAAGCGCAATATCAGCCTGGTGCATCAGTTCTTCATCAACTACCCGCATATGACGGTGTTCGAAAACATCGCCTCGCCGCTGAAAGTGGCAGGCATGGCGAAGTCGGAAATTGCCGGCCGGGTCGAAGAGGCTGCAGAAATCCTGCAGCTAAAGCCGATGCTGCACCGCCGCCCGCATGAGCTGTCCGGCGGCCAGCAGCAGCGCTGCGCCCTGGCCCGTGCAATTGCCAAGGAAAGCCGCGCGGTTTTCCTGGATGAGCCGCTGGCCAACCTCGACTACAAGCTGCGCGAGGAGCTGCGCGACCAGCTGCCAGAGCTGTTTGCCGGCCGCGGCGCGGTGGTGGTTTATGCCACCTCCGAACCGGAAGAGGCGCTCTTGCTGGGCGGCAGGACCGCACTGATGGCCGACGGGCGGGTGACCCAGTTCGGCCCCACCGCCGAGATCTACCGCAACCCCGGCAACGTCGATGCCGCACGGGTGTTTTCGGACCCGCCGATCAACACCGCCGAAATAACCAAGCAGGGCAGCATGGCGCGCCTGGGCGCCGGTGTCACCTGGGAGCTGAGCGGCGCTGCCGCCGGGCTGGCCGATGGCACCTACACCATCGCCATCCGCCCGCACCACGTGCTGCCCGTCGTCAAGAACAGCGCTCAGGTGCAGCTGTCGGGCAAGGTGCAGGTGACCGAGCTCTCCGGCTCCGAAAGCTCCGCCCATTTCGACATGGGTTCCGGCAGCTGGGTTTCTCTGGCCCACGGCGTCCACTCTTACCGCGTGGGTGAGCTGCACGATTTCTATATGGATCCCGCGCAGGCATACTTCTTTGCCCCCGACGGCAGCCGCGCGGCGTGAGGCATCAATGGCTAAAATAACTCTCTCCAAACTGCGCCACAGCTATCTTTCGACGCCGAAGTCCGACTCGGACTACGCGCTGAAGGAAATCGACCTCGACTGGACCGACGGCGGCGCCTATGCGCTGCTCGGCCCCTCGGGCTGCGGCAAATCCACCCTGCTCAACATTATCTCCGGCCTGCTGGTGCCGTCCGAGGGCCAGATCCTGTTCGACGGCCAGGACGTCACCGCCCTGCCCCCGGACCAGCGCAACATCGCCCAGGTGTTCCAGTTCCCGGTGATCTACGACACCATGACGGTCTACGACAATCTGGCCTTTCCCCTGCGCAACCGCGGCCGGGACGAGGCCACCGTCCGCGAGCGGGTGATGGCAATTGCCGAAATGCTCGAAGTCACGGAGATGCTGGACCAGAAGGCGGCCGGCCTTAGCCCCGACAACAAGCAGAAGATCTCCATGGGCCGCGGCCTGGTGCGCGAAGACGTCAATGTGGTGATGTTCGACGAACCGCTCACTGTGATCGACCCGCACCTGAAGTGGAAACTGCGCAGCAAGCTGAAGGAGCTGCACCAACGGGTGAAGGCGACGATGATCTACGTCACCCACGACCAGACCGAGGCGCTGACCTTTGCCGATCAGGTAGTGGTGATGCAGCTGGGCGAAGTAGTGCAGATCGGCACGCCGGTGGAGCTGTTCGAACGCCCCGCGCATACCTTTGTCGGTCATTTCATCGGCTCGCCTGGCATGAACATCCTGCCTAGCGAGCTGCAGCATGGTGCCGCCGTGTTTGCGGGCCAGCAGATCGCGCTGGAAGGCCCCGTCGAAGGCGCGGCAGACGGCCGGACCGAAATCGGCATCCGCCCGGAATTTGTCTCGCTGGCAGATGCGGGCCTGCCCGCCACCGTCACCAAGGTGTCTGACGTGGGCCGCCACACAGTGGTGGAATGCGCGGCCGGCGGCTGCCGCATCAACGCCGTCACTGAAGGCGTCGCGCCGCAAAAAGGCAGCGCCGTGCATCTGACCTTCCGTCAGGACATGACGCGGCTTTATGTGGACGGCTGGATTGCCACTTCCCCTGCTGCAGACGAACAAGGAGCGGCCTGATGAAAACCGAAAACCAGAAAGCCTGGTTCTTTGTGCTGCCGGTGCTGCTGCTGGTCGCCTTCAACGCGCTGATCCCGATGATGACAGTGGTCAACTATTCGGTGCAGGAGACCTTTGGCGACAACGTGTTTTTCTGGCAGGGCTTGGACTGGTTCCAGCAGATCCTGCGCTCTGACCGCTTCCACGCGGCTCTTGGCCGCCAGTTCCTGTTCACCTTCCTGATCCTGATCATAGAGGTGCCGCTGGGCATCGCCATTGCCCTGTCTATGCCGCGCAAGGGGTTCTGGGTGCCGGTGTGCCTGGTGCTGATGGCCTTGCCGATGCTGATCCCGTGGAACGTTGTCGGCGCGATGTGGAACATCTTCACCCTGCCCGATATCGGCCTGCTGGGCTATTTCCTGAACCACGTTCTGGGCATCTCCTATGACATGACGCAGGACCCGGTTGCGGCCTGGGTGACGATTGTCACCATGGATGTCTGGCATTGGACCTCGCTGGTTGTGCTGCTGAGCTATGCTGGCCTGGTGTCGATCCCCGACGCCTATTACCAGGCGGCCAAGATCGACGGCGCCTCCAACTGGGCGGTGTTCCGGTTCATCCAGCTGCCGAAGATGAAAACGGTGCTGACCATTGCCATCCTGTTGCGGTTCATGGACAGCTTCAACATCTACACCGAGCCGTTCGTGCTGACCGGCGGCGGCCCCGGCAACTCCACCACGCTGTTGTCGATCGACCTGGTGAAAATCGCGCTTGGCCAGTTCGACCTCGGCCCCGCTGCTGCCATGTCGCTCATCTATTTCGCAATCACGCTCCTGGTCTCCTGGCTGTTTTATACGCTGATGACCAAGGACGACCTGAACTAAGGGAGGGGAACATGCAGAAACGATCCATCGTCCCTATCGTCTATATCCTGTTCCTCATGCTGCCGATCTACTGGCTGGTGGCGATGAGCTTTAAGACGACGAACGAAATCCTGTCGGGCTTCTCGCTGTTCCCGCAGACTTTCACGCTGGACAACTACAAGACCATTTTCACCGATCCCAGCTGGTACTGGGGCTACATCAACTCGATCGCCTACGTGTCGATCAACACGGTGATCTCCATTGCGGTGGCGCTGCCCGCGGCTTACGCCTTCAGCCGCTACCGGTTCCTGGGCGACAAACAGCTGTTCTTCTGGCTGCTGACCAACCGGATGGCGCCTGCCGCGGTGTTCGCCCTGCCGTTCTTCCAGCTTTATTCCGCCGTCGAACTGTTCGACACCCACCTGGCGGTGGCCCTGGCGCACTGCCTGTTCAACATCCCGCTGGCAGTCTGGATCCTGGAGGGCTTCATGGGCGGTGTGCCCAAGGAGCTGGACGAAACCGCCTTCGTTGACGGTTATTCCTTCCCGCGCTTCTTTGCGACGATCTTCATCCCGTCGATCAAAGCGGGCGTGGGCGTAGCGGCCTTCTTCTGCTTCATGTTCTCCTGGGTGGAATTGCTGCTGGCGAAAACTCTGACCGCCGTCGCCGCCAAGCCGATTGCCGCCACCATGACCAAGACCGCCTCCAGCGCGGGCTATGAACTGGGACTGCTGGCAGCTGCGGGAACTCTGACAATCATTCCGGGCGCCATCGTGATCTGGTTCGTCCGCAACTACATCGCGAAAGGCTTCGCGATGGGGAGGGTGTAATGCTTTCATGGATGGCCTGGACCTGGCCCACTGCCCTGTTATTCATCGGCATCTTCAGCGCCATCGGTGTGCTGATCATCGCCGAGATCCGCCACCCCGGCGGCGATGCCCGGAAAGGCGTGCTCGGCCTCACCACCACCCGCGGCGACCGGCTGTTCATCAGCCTCCTGGGCACCTCCTACATCTTCCTGGCCTGGCTCGGCCTGGTGGGGATGCCGCTATGGTGGCCGCTGGGGCTGTCGATTGCTTGGGGCATCTTCTGCTTCTGGAAGGTCTGATGCCCTTCGGGTCAAGGGGGCCGCAGGCCCCGCCAAAGGCGGCTTGCCCTTGACGCGCGAAACCAAAACACAATCGTGAAAGGCCTTGAAGGCAAAGCTGCCCTTCAAGACCTTCTCAGCCAAGACCCTGAACCGGTGCGCCAAGCAGTGCCCTTGGGACCGGCACCTCACCCCGCCCCTTGCTGAGTAGACTCTCGCGGCAGCGCACATTTTGACAACAAGAGCCCCGCCGCCGCGCATCTTCTAAAAAAATAGTTTTCACGGAAGCCTGCTTCCCCTAGCATAACTGGAACGATCACATGAGCCGGACTGCCGAGGCGATGCGCAAGAAACACGACTCTTCCCTGCTGACCGAGGTTGAGCTGGAATTCATGACCGTCGTCTGGGACATGGGCGGCGGCACCGTGCGTGATATCCTGGCTGAGCTGAATAAGGCGCAGGAGCGCGCCTATACCTCGGTGGCAACGGTTCTCAAGATCATGGAACAGAAGGGCTTCCTCACCAGCGAGCGCAAGGACCGCTCTTTGGTCTACCGCCCTGCCGTTCCCAAGGCAGAGTACCAGAAAACATCTCTGAAAAACCTTTCGAGCAAGCTCTTCAACGGTGCACCGGCGGCTTTGGTCGCCCGGCTGGTCGATGATGAGGATGTGACCGACGAGATGCTCGAGGAGATGCGGGCGCTCTTGGAGGAAAGGTTGGGGGACAATGCAAGCTGATGTTCTGCTGAATGCCTACATCGATCTGAATATCCTGCTGCTGGCAGGCGCGGCGCTTTGGGTTGGCGCCCGCAAGCTGCTGACACGCAGCCCGCTGGGGCGGGCCTACCAGCCGCAGCTGCGGCTTTTGAATGGGATGACCGTTTTACTTGCCGTCTCGCCGGCGCTGATCCTGGCCTTTACCCATTTTGTGATCGCCCATCCGCCGAATTTCTCCGACATGCTGGTCTCGCAATACCTGCAAGGCAATGTCGGCATGAGCGCCGGAAGGTTTGAGGCCGTGCTGGGCCTTCGTGAGGATGCTGTGCGCGGCCTCACCAATCTGCAGCCTCTGTGGGCTCAGGGCATTGCCGCAGCCTTTGCCGCCGGGGCGCTGATTTGCCTCGCCCATGTGGCAGCTTCTGTTTTCCGTCTGCGCCAGAATCTGGCAGGTGCCTTTGTCTGGAAGCGCATCGGCCGGGTGCAGCTTTTGGTTTCTGACAATATCCGGGTTGCCTATTCGACCCGGGGTCTGTTGCAGCGCTATGTGGTGCTGCCGTCGGACTTGCTGAATGATCCGAGCGACCTGCGCCTGACCGTCGCCCATGAGCTGCAACACTTCCGCCAGCGTGACATCGAATGCGAGTTCCTGCTGGAACTGCTGCGCCCTGCCCTATTCTGGAATCCGGCATTCTATCTGTGGCGCCGCGAAGTGCGCCTGCTGCGTGAATTTGCCTGCGACCAGGCGCTGATGGCACGGCCCGGTTTCGATGCGCGCGCCTATTGCGAATGCCTGATCCGCGCCTGTGCCCATGCGGCCCGCAGCCCGGCCCTGTTCATGCGCCGCAGCCCCGCGGTGGCCCTTGTGGACCGCCGCGAAACCCGCCGCGGCGTGTCGCTGCAGCGCCGCATCATTGCTGTGACCGCGGTTCAGCCTCAGGGGGCCAATTCGCTAGGGTGGGCTATTGTCTCTTTGGCGATGGCAGGGGTGGTGCTTGCAACAGCAATGCTGCTGCAGCGGCCGAGCGACTGGAGCCACGACCGCATCATGCTGTCCACCATCGTCAATTTGGAACGGATGGCAACCCGCAGCAGCACCCCGGAGCTTGCTGTCAGCGCCTTGAATGGCGGCTTTGCAGTCGCCTCACAGTAGGCCCGGCAGCACCGCCTGGCCACCTTCGATCCCGCGCCCCTGCGCCAGCTTTTGCAGCCTCTGAATCCGGGCCGTTGCCATACATCGGGCACCAGCTTCCGTCAGCGGGATTTCCATCGCTTCTCCAAGCCGCCCCGATGACCGCTTCGGCCTTCTTTCAAGGTTTCGGGCATCTCCCGGGCAAGAGCAGGCAGAATTCTGCAAAACACAGCCCGGATCTTGGGCGGATAAAGGACCAGCCTGCCGCAAGGGCAGCAAAGCGCCGAACAAACAACGGCGTTCAGGCAGTTAGGCGCCTGAAATTACCATCTTAAGTCAAATGGATAGCACCGCCCCAAGGCACACCGTAGGTCTATGCCACGGCACGCGGAACACCGTGGCCGCAAGTAAAACCAAACAATAGAATGGAGTGTCTCACATGAAAAAATTCGCGCTGACCGCCACCGCTTTTGCTGTTCTGTCCGCCGCGCCGCTGGCTGCGATGGAGTCCATCACCGAAGCCGACACCGATGGCAACGGCACCTATTCCCTGGAAGAGCTGCAGGCTGCCTTCCCGGACCTGACCGCGGAAACCTTTGCCACCATTGATGCCAATTCCGATGGCGAGGCTGACCTGGCCGAGGTTAAAGCAGCGGCGGATGCCGGCCTGCTGGCAGCGGCTGGCTGAAACCGCGGCAAGGCGGCTCTCCCCCCCCCGACACAGGGCCGCCTTGCCACTGGATGTCCCTGCCGATGGTAAAGAGTGCCAAGGCCCCGCCAAGCGGGGCCTTGTTTTCTGTGACGCACCCGCAGTTCAACCGCCGTCTGCCTGCTGCTTCAACCGCTCAATATGGCGGGCAAAGACATAGGTTATTGGCAAACCCAGCAGCAGGCCCCAAGCCACCGACTCGTAGGGGGTCAGCACCCGCCAGCCTATCCAGCTGGCAATCAGCGAGGCAAAGAAGATATTGACCGCTGCAGCCCCTGCCCCGAACGGGTAGAGCGCCGTCAGCAGCCGCCAGGAGGGCTGCGGTGTCATCGCCGGCTGACCAAGTATTGAACAAACCCCAGGCTGACGATCAGCGCGATGGAGCCCACCAGAAACCAGAACTCTGCGGTTTCGGTCTGCGGCTGCGGAATCGGGCGTTCAAAAGTGGCAGCAAAGACGGTGGAAGGTGCCAGCAGGGCGAAGGAGAGAATGCGTTTCATCTCAGTGCTCCATTGTCAGGGATTGATAGATTTCCGGCAGTGCGCGCGGCAGCCGGTCCGGGTCGGGCAGCAATGTGAACCCCGCGCGGCCGAAGATGCGGGCAAACCAGTCCTGGCCGTCGGCGTCGATCACCACGCCATGCACCGACTGGCCCAGGGCGCGCGCCTCGCGCACCGCCATGCGGCTGTCCTCAATGCCGTGCACGCCCTCATAGTGGTCCAGATCGTTGGGTTTGCCGTCAGTCAGCACCAAGAGAAGGCGGCGTTCAGCACTTTCTTCGGCCAGCTGGGCGGAGGCGTGTCGGATTGCGGCGCCAAGCCTTGTGTAGTGACCGGGCTTGAAGCCGCCGATGCGGGCTGTGACTGCCTCCGACATAGGGTCTTCAAAGCCCTTGGCGCGGGTCAGGAACACCCTGTCGCGGCGCAGGGAGGAGAAGCCCCAGATGCCCAGCCGGTCGCCCGCAGTGGCGATGCCGCCTGCTAGGGCCGCAAGCGACTCGCGGGCGGTTTCGATCACCGGGCGGTCGCCGACGGTTGCTTCGGTGGAGCGCGAGCAGTCCATCAGCACCGCCACGCTCAGGTCGCGGGCCATCGGGCGGCTGGCCTGCCAGACCCGGTCGCTACCCTGCTGGCCGCAGGCCAGATCGACGTGGGATTTCACCACCGCTTCCAGATCCAGCTCATCGCCGTCCAGCTGCCGGGGCAGCATCACCCGGCGCGGGTGCAGCGGCGCGAACTGGCGGCGCACCCGGGCGGCCAGCCGCGGGTCGGGCTGAAAGCTGCCGGCAGGTGCGGCCTCGGCCTCCAGCACCCGGGTGTGGGCGGGCATGTGCTTGCCCAGGCGGTGGTTCCATTCGGGATAGGAGAACTGGCCTGCCAGCCGTTCGTGCTCGGCGTCCTGCGGCGACAGGTCCAGCGAGATCCGCAGCCGCGAGGCGGCGCGTTTCATGTGCTGCGAGAGGGTGAGGCTGTCCTGATCCTCTGCCGCCTTCTGGGCGTTTTCGTTGTCATCGTCATCCACCATGCGGTTGATGTTGAGGCTTTCGGCCCAGGACAGGATGGATTCGAACCGGTGGACAATGAAGCTGTCTTTGCGCCGGGTCTGGTCCTGATCCTGGCGCTTGGCCGTTTTGCGGCTGGAGATCGCAAGGCCCGGGGTTTTCATCTCCTCATCCGCAGCGGGGGCGGCCCCCCTGCCCGCCTGCGGCACGGACAAGCGCAGCCAGAACGGCACCGGCTGATAGCTCCGGTAGCCGCGCGGCGCGGTGCAGGTGCAGGGCTCGGCGATGCGGCAGGCAGAGCCGATCTGATCCAGCACCATCCGCTCGATCCGCGCTTCGGAACGCGGCAGGCCGCTGCGTTTGCGGGTTCCGGCGGTATGGGCGCAGAAGGCGCCATAGGCAGACCGCAGCCCCGGGCAGGCGGCAAACACCTTGTCCGCGGCGCGGGCATTGGCGGCGATCTCCAGCTGGTCGGCCTGATAGCGGTCCTCAAGGCGCTCCGGCAGGTCTATCACGGCGGCCATTGCAGCCAGCCACAGATAGGCCTGGCGGTTCAGTTCCCGGCTGGGGAAGACAGCCAGTTCCGGCGGCAGGCGCAGGCGCTCGCCGTCGAAACTGGCCACATGCACCATTTCCCGAGGGGTGCCGATGCGGCGCAGCCGGTCCGGACGGTGGTCCGACAGCACCGCCGGCGCCGCCTGGATCTCCACGCCCCCGGCCCCGCCCAGCGCCCGGAACAGCGCCGCCACGCTGGCCCGCATGTCCTCGAACCGGACGGTGTGCTCGGTGCCCTCCTCAGCGGCGCCGATCCGCGTGGCCATGCCGTGCCACAGGTTGCCAACCGTTTCTTCGGGTTCCAGCAGGTCGCGCGCGTGGATCATGGCTTCACCCGTAGACGCTGGCGGCGAGGTCGCGCAGCGCCTGCTGCACATCACCCTCGTCGCTGAGAGGTTCGATGATGGCGGCTTCGACCGCGCGCTCGACACTCATGCCCTTGGCGATCAGCGTAGCGGCGTAGATCAGCAGGCGGGTGGAAACGCCTTCCTCAAGATCCATGCCGGAAAGCTTGCGGATATGGCCCGCCAGCCGCACCAGCGCGGCGGATCGGTCCTCGTCCAGCCCGCTCTCAGACGCAACAACCGCGGTTTCGGCAGAGGCTTCCGGGAAGTCGAAACCGATCGACAGGAAGCGCTGCCGGGTCGAGGGTTTCAGCTTTTTCAGGATGTTCTGGTAGCCGGGGTTGTAGCTCGCGACCAGCATGAAGGGTTTGGGCGCGGCCAGCTCTTCGCCGGTGCGGTCAATGACCAGGCGGCGGCGGTCATCGGTCAGCGGGTGCAGCACCACCGCCACGTCCTTCCTGGCCTCGACCACCTCGTCGAGGTAGCAGATGCCGCCTTCGCGCACCGCGCGGGTCAGCGGGCCGTCGGTCCAGACCGTCTCGCCGCCCTTCAAGAGGTAACGCCCGATCAGGTCAGCGGCCGACAGGTCGTCGTGGCAAGCAACGGTGTGGAGGGGCAGCCCGAGCCGGGCTGCCATATGTTCCACGAACCGGGTCTTGCCGCAGCCGGTGGGCCCCTTCAGAAGAAGGGGCAGACCGTTGGCTTGGGCCATCTCGAAGACGGTGCATTCATCGCCTGCGGGACGGTAGAAGGGCACGGAAGGCATGTTCATCGCGTTCATGGCTTACTCTCCCGGTACGGCCGCGGGGCCGGGTTTGATGATCTCGCGGCGGACCACGACGGTTGCATAGATGAACAGCAGTGCGCCGAGGACCACGGCAACGCCGGAACCGAGACGCATCAGGTAGAAGATGCCGAGCTGGTCCTGCACATCCATGTAGTAGTCGCCGATGATGCGCTGCATGTGGGTCTGGATGGTGCCGGCAAAGGTCAGCACGAAGGTCATGAAGGCCATGCCGCCGGTCATCAGCCAGAAGGACGCCATGTTCAGCACCTGGTTATAGGGGTCGCGGTTCCTAAGCTGCGGCATCGCATAGGTGAACATCGCCAGGTTCATCGCCACATATGCGCCATAGAAGGCCAGGTGGCCGTGGGCGGCGGTGATCTGGGTGCCGTGGGTATAGTAGTTCACCCCGTGCAGCGTGTGCAGGAAACCCCAGACGCCGGCCCCGAAGAAGGCTACGGTGGAGGCGCCGAGCGACCACAGCAGAGCGGCCTTGTTCGGGTGGTTCTTGCGGCCTTTCCAGACCATGACGAAGGCAAAGCTCATCATCGCGAAGAAGGGGATCACTTCCAGGGTCGAGAAGATCGAGCCGATCCACTGCCAGTAGCCCGGGGTGCCGATCCAGAAGAAGTGGTGGCCGGTGCCGAGGATGCCGGAAAACAGGGCCAGGGCGACGATGACATAGAGCCATTTCTCCACCACCTCGCGGTCGACGCCGGTCAGTTTCAGCATCAGGTAGCCGAGGATGGCGGCCATCACCAGTTCCCAGGTGGCTTCCACCCAGAGGTGGACAACAAACCACCAGTACATCTTGTCGAGCGACAGGTTGTCCGGGTTGATGAAGGCAAAGATCCACAGGAGCGAAAGCAGCCACAGGCCCATCAGCAGGATGTTGGTGATCGCGGTCTTGCGGCCTGCCAGCACGGTCAGCGAGATGTTCACGAGGAAGATCACCGCCGCAACAAGGATGCCGAACTTGACCCACAGGGGCTGTTCCAGGAACTCCCGCCCGCCATGGATGCCCACAAGATAGGACCCCACCGCGCCGAGCGTCCCGACGACCAGAATGGCCAGCTGGATATAGGCGAGTTTCACCGAGAACAGTTCACGCTCGGATTCCTCGGGGATCAGATAATAGGCAGCACCGAAGAAGCCCAGCAGCAGCCAGACGATCAGTGCGTTGGTGTGCAGCATCCGCACGATGTTGAACGGCAAAAGCTCGCTCAGCGTGTTAGGCCAGACATAGATCCAGCCGGCCAGCAGACCGCCCAGAACCTGAATGACAAACAGGCCCATTGCCACCATGAAATAGGCATAGGCCACTTTTTGAGATTGATATTTCATTGTTTCTCTCCCCTCAGCCCGCGTCGTTCGGCGGCCAGTTCTGGGTGTCGGTCTGATCCGCCCAGCGCAGGAATTCGGACAAGGCCTTTGTCTCCTCCTCGGTCAGGTCGAAGAACGGCATCTGGCGGCGCCCCTCGACGCCGGAGGGCTGCGATTTCATCCAGCCGTCAAGCATTTCATAGGCGCCTTCCGGATCATCCAGCACGCCCCAGCGGGTCATCACGTTGCCCACTTCCGGTGCGAAATAGGCGCCCTCGCCGTGCAGCGTGTGGCAGTTGATGCAGGAATGGCGCTCCCACACGTGTTTGCCCTGGCGCACCTCGTCGGTCAATTCCATGCCAGCGGTAGATGTGTTGACGATGAAGCGGTGGCTGTGCGCGGTCATGGCCACGAACACGACGACGAAGAACAAGGAGCCCCCGTAGAACACGTTCCTGGCCCGCGACTTGGTAAGTATCTCTGACATATCGCGGTCCTGAGTACAGTTGCGGATGGGTTCTGCCTAAACCCGCGCACCGCCGCGAATATTGTCCAAGCGCAAAGACCTGCCTCATTGCTGCACGCAAAATGCAGGAAAAGGAGGACACGCCATGCGCCGCCCCGATTTCGACGATCCCGACTTGCCGCTCTCGGAACTGTTCCACCACTGGCCCGCCTGCGCGGGCGAGTTTATGAACCGCCAGATGCTCTGCCCCGGCTGCCCGATCGCGCCGTTTCACACGCTGATTGATGCGTGCGAGGAATACGGACTGGAGGAGATGGCGTTCCGGAAGGAGTTGCGGGGGATGATGGGGGCATAGCCCGCGTTTTGGCGGGAGTGACCCCTGCCGACCCTGTTGCAGCCGTCGATGCTTCGCTAAGATGCTGCATGTTCAGTAGGCTGCTGCCGACCTTAAGCCGACTGCCACTTAGCCACATTCAGGATGAACTGAGAAGACCATTGCTTCTAGTTGCCCTACAAGAACCCCATAACTACGATCTACACGATTTATGAAGAGTTTCCGTAAAGAGAGAGTACCCGAGAGAAGCGGCCCTTGACCCCACTCAAACCGCGTGTTTATTTTCTAGGGTTTTCATAGAGACCAGAAGCTTGGCGCACGAATTAATCACAATAGATAGAAAGCCGCTTCTTTTGAGGCGTGCAGTTGTAAATCCGGCCTGGAAAGATGAAAAGGTTCTAACCTCAGATCTATGGATCTTATGTCGACCTATGGATTCGGCGGAACGCAAAAGCTACAGATGCCCAGTTTTATTGGCAGCAGGCACGAGAGTTTTACAGAGCATCTCTTGGGCTGCCTGTTACTGCATCACCACTAACACTATACTATTGCTTCCTGAACGCCACAAAGGCGCTTTTGGCGTCAAAGGGACTATCTTTTTCTGACCTCCACGGTGTGTCTGGAAAGAAAACGGCAAGTAAAGCAAGCCTCTCCAATGAACAAATAACGATAAAGACAAGCGGTGTTTTACCGGCACTTATCACTTACTATGGAGACGAAAGAAATGGAACTTATACGCTAAAAGAACTTCTTGGGAACATGTCTTTTGTCCACAGGGCCTACTGCCTTTCATACAGTGAGCCTTTTCACTTTTTCTCTGCCTTTGAACCTGTTTTTGTGAAGGCTCGGGGCTCAACTGAAGCTTGGATTAGTTTCGGGATGGAAGCTCGGTTCGATGACAAACGAGTTCTGGCGACACTTCCACTGGGCTATCAGAAGAACCCCACATTCCCGAGCGATTTGGTAGTTCGCAAGAAGCAACGCTTCAGATGGAAGAGCGGAACCTCTGAAAAGCGTGCGAACCTTGGCAGGCTAACAAATTACCACAAAAAGTTGCGGCGCAACTTGACTTATGTGGCGGGTGCAGATCGATGGTATTTAAAAAGAAGGCATTCTAGTTTGGTCACTGTGGATCGCCACGCCCCAACCATGATTTTTGCAGCGATGCATCGCCTTAGCGAGCTCTCTCGGTACGACCCTATTCGCCTATCGCGCATTCTAGACACGCAGCGCAACTGGATCCTCGCTGAATTCATCAAATCAGCACCCACTCAATTTCTAGATGAGATCGCATGTGAGATCACAGGTCAGGAAATCCATGTTCCCGGCATCCACAACGGCAACTCACTTACACAAAACTAAAAACTTTCGACACTCTAGGCCGTGTTGACGCTCTGAGAGAGAAGAGCCAATTATGTTGAAAGTTAGGCTCGATCATCTTGCGTTGGGGCAATAGAAGTTTTGCTTTCATGTTCGGAGAGGCAGCTCTGGACCGTCTTGCGCATCTAGCCATCTCAGTAGTCGCGATCTTGCTGAGTTTACTTCTTATCAATTTGGCCGTACGGGCCGACAAAAGTTGCGACGGTAGCGAACGGCAGAAACGCTCCTACCCCTGTGCCCCGCTCAGCACAACCAGCCGGTGCGGGGCCGTCACCACGATGTGCTTGCGCGTGGAGTGCACGATGCCGTCCTTCTCCCAGGCCGACAACAAACGGCTGACGGTGTGCAGCGTGGTGCCGGTCATTTCGGAGATATTGCGGCGGGTCACGGGGAAGGCGATCTCGATCCCCTCCTCCACCTTGCGGCCCGATTGGGTCACCATCCGCAGAAGCGCTGCCGCCACCCGCTGCTCTACTGCTTGCGTCGCCAGTTCGGTGATCCTTGTCTGCATCTCCCCCAGCCGCTGGCCCAGGGTATTGTAGCTCTCAGTGGCGAAGCCCTGGTACTTGGCGGTGAACTCCCCCCACAGCCGCACCGGCCAGGACAGTGCCAGCGATTCAGAGGCGGCGATGGCGGTGGCCGGATAAGTGTCGCGGTTCAGCGCCGGCGCGATGCCGAACAGCTGGCCCGGCGAAATGTGCAGCGCGATGATCTGCTCGCCGCCCTCGGTGGTCTTCACCACCCGGATGTAGCCATCCAGCAGCAGGTGGAAGCGTTCGGCGTCATGGCCTTCGTGAAAGATCTCCGCGCCTTCGTCATACCTCTTGGGCAGTGCCTGATCGAGGATTTCGCGGATCTGGCCGCGTTCCAGGAGGCTGAAGGGCGGCAGCCCGGTCAGGAGGCTTTCGTCGAGCTTGGACAAGAATGCACCGCAAGTTTGCTGAAGGACAAAGAGATACCCCCGCCGTTATCGCATAGTGAAGCCAGAGGAAACAACCGTGCGGGAAAAACGGGAAATTCCAGAAACAGGGGACACTCCCTCTCCCCTGCCCGCCGGTGCTGATCCAGAGGGTCCGGCAAAAGATTGCGTCCCTTGCGCCGGACCGGCGGGCGGCACCTGACCAGTGCCGCCCGCCTTTCATCTGCCTGGACGCTAGGAGGCCGTGATGGCTGCGCGAACCGACTATACCGGACCTGTTCTCTTCTCCTTCGGCTTCCGGCCGTTTTTCCTGGGTGCCTGCCTGTTTGCCCTGCTGGCGGTGCCTGTCTGGCTGCTGATCTGGCGCGGCAATCTGGAGTATTCAGGTCCCTTCCTGCCGCCTGACTGGCACATTCACGAGATGATCTTTGGCTACGGCGCCGCCGTGGTGGCGGGCTTTCTGTTCACCGCGGTGCCAAACTGGACCGGGCGGATGCCTGCGCGCGGCCTGCCGCTGGCGCTGCTGTCCGTCCTGTGGCTGCTGGGGCGGCTGGCTGCGGCGGGCTGGCTGGGGCTGCCGGCGCTGGGGGTGATGGTTGCGGACTGCGGCTTCCTGGCCGCGGTGATTGCCATGATCGCGCGCGAGATCATCGCCGGTGAGAACTGGCGCAACCTCAAGGTGCTGGTGCCGGTTACCCTGCTGGGCGCCGCAAATGCCTGCTTCCACATCGAGGCGATGACCGAGGGCGCGGCAGATGTCTCGCGCCGGCTGGGCATTGCGGTGCTGATCTTCCTGATCATGCTGATCGGCGGCCGGATCATCCCAAGCTTCACCCGCAATTGGCTGGCCAAGCACGGGGCGGAAAAAATGCCGGTGCCCTTTGGCAAATTCGACGCCGTAGCGCTGGTCTTTGGCGCAGCGGCGCTGGTGGCCTGGACCGCGGCGCCCTGGGCCGCCGTCAGCGGCGCGCTGTTGCTGGCAGCCGGCCTGCTGCACGCGGTGCGGCTGGGGCGCTGGCGCGGCCTTGCCACCCTGCCCGACCCGCTTTTGCTGATGCTCCACCTGGCCTATGCGCTGGTGCCGGCGGGGCTGATTGCAGCGGGCGGCGTGCCCTTTGGCCAGACCGAACCCGCTGCCGCAGCGCATATCCTGGGCATCGGCGCCATCGGCGGCATGACGCTTGCGGTGATGATGCGGGCCACCATGGGCCACAGCGGTCGCCCGCTGGTCGCAGGCCCGGCGCTGACAGTCTCCTTCATGCTGCTGCTGGGAGCGGCCGCCCTGCGTCTGGCGGGCAGTGCTGAGCTGATGCCCGGCTGGGACGGGATCCTGGCCTCGGGCGTGCTGTGGACAGCCAGCTTTGCCCTGATGGTTCTGAAAACAGGCCCTTGGCTGGTCTCGCAGCGCCTTGGTCCCAAAAAGGTGTCCGGCAAACCAGCCGCCCCCCAGTCTTCCCCGGCCGCAGCAGAACGCGCATAGCTCACGTATTTTTAACGGCCTTCTCAGAGAATGCCATTCCGGGTAACTAGGAACTGGATAGAACGAGGAGGTCACGAATGCAGTGGAAAGCTGCCGCCGCTGTGGTGCCGCTGCTCTTGTGGGCCGTTTCGAGCCTGGCCAATGCCGCCGGACTCGAGAATTTTAAACGCCCTTCAACCGTGCCCTTTCCTGAAACAGCCCCCTATAACCGCGAGATCGCCACGCTGGGCAAGATGCTGTTCTTTGATCCCCGCCTGTCCGGCGGGCAGAACATCAGCTGTTCAAGCTGCCACAATCCATCCTTTGGCTGGGAAACCCCCGTGCCCAAGGCGATTGGCGCCGGGAACACACCGGTGCGCCGCCACGCTCCGACCTTGCTGAATGCTGCCTGGATCACCCCCCTGTTCTGGGACGGGCGCGCAGCCAGCCTGGAGGAACAGGCCGTCGGCCCGATCACTGCAGCGGACGAGATGAACGCGACCTTCGCCGGTATTGCCGCCCGGCTGAGTGCGGTGCCGGACTACCGTGCCTGGTTCGAACGGTTGTTCCCCGGGCGGGGTATTGGCAAGGAAACAGTCCTCATAGCGCTCGCAACTTATCAGCGCACCATTGTCAGCGGGGTCGCACAATTCGACCGCTGGACGGATGGCGATGACACCGCCGTGCCTGAGGCCGCCAAGCGCGGTTTTGAGTTGTTCACCGGGCGGGCGGGCTGTGTGTCCTGCCATACAGGATGGATGTTCACTGACAATCAGCTTCATGATATCGGCATGCCAACCGACGACTTGGGCGGCGGCGGCGCAGCACCTGGAAACCCGGACCTGAACTACCGTTTCAAGACGCCGGGGCTGCGCAGCATCGCACTGCGGGCGCCATATATGCACGACGGCTCCCTGCCATCGCTGCGGGCAGTCATCCGCCATTACGCAAGCGGGGGATCTGCCCAAGCCGGGCGCAGCCCGGATATCGCTGGCTTTTCTGTCAGCGAAGACGAAATCTCAGACCTAATTGCCTTTCTGGAGACCCTGACGGATACCGAGTCTCATGTTCCAACCCCGATCCTGCCGGCCAATTGATGCGCGCTGCTGAAAGGGGCCATATATGAACATCAAGCGCTCCACCGTCCTGCCGGTTCTGGTTATTGCGGTTGCGGCTTTGCTGGCCGCGTTTCTGGTAGGCGGCATGGCGACTTATGCCTCGGGGCGCAAGGATGCGGTGCTTGAGGCCTCGCTGGAGGTGACCCGCCGCACCAGCAGCGTCAGCGCCGGCATCACCGCGGCCCAATCCTATGCACAGGACGTTTTGGCAATGACCCGGCTGATCCCCCAGGATGAAGCCGCCAGCCAGTTTCAAGCCCACCTTCGCAACATCAACCGGGACCTGAACGCCCTTCTCAAACAACCACTGCCGGGGCACCTGCGCAGTTCTGCTGAAACGCTCAACCAGTCATTGACGGAATGGTGCGAGATGGCAGTTATTCTGCTGGGCATCAAACCTGCCCAGCAGATACCCACTCTCAGCGCCCTGATGATGAGCAGCGAGGCGGTCACCCAGCAGGCGGAGACCGTGACCCGGCTGGCCGCTTCACACGCGGAACAGGCCGTGGCAGCAGCCAATCAGGCGCTGTCCCGGATCTTCATTCTTGGCCTCACCGGCACCGCCCTGCTGATGGCCGCCGCGCTGATCTTTGCCATGCGCAAGGCGCATGCCATTTCAGAGGCGATGCAGGTGGCCGCATCTAAACTGCGGCGCCTTGCCAGCCGGGAGCAGCCTGCCCCGCAACAGGAAGCGGGTGAAATCTCTGCCGTCTTCACCGCCCTGGACACCCTGGAAGCCAGCCTGGTGGAAAAAAAGCGCATTGCCGAACACTTGCAGCAGGAAAAAACCCGAGCCGAGGCCGCAACTGAGACAAAGTCCCGATTCCTGGCTACGATGAGCCATGAAATCCGGACCCCGATTAACGGGGTCCTCGGGATGGCGGAAGTGCTGAATGAAACCAGCCTGACACCTGAACAGCAGTCCTGTACCGGGACCATCCTCGCATCCTCTGAGGCGTTGCTGCGCATCGTCAACGACATTCTCGACTTTTCCAAGCTGGAAGCCGGCAAAACCCAGATGCTGGAACAGCCCTTCAACCTGCGCGATGTTGTTTATGATGTAGCCACGTTGATGTCGCCCTCAGCCACTGCCAAGGGTTTGGAGATCTGCATCGACATCCCGGAGAATACCCCGGCCGTCTTTATCGGTGACAGCGGCCGGGTGCGCCAGATTCTGATGAACCTTGTCGGCAACGCTGTGAAGTTCACGCTGGAAGGCCACATCAGCATTCGGCTCAACTATGATGCCTCTCACAGAATTCCCTTGTGTATAGATGTCCGCGATACCGGCGTCGGCATTCCGGAAGAGAGCATCGGCCAGATTTTCCATGCCTTTGAACAGGTGGAAAGCACCACTGCCCGGCGTTTTGAAGGCACCGGCCTGGGCCTGGCCATCTCCTCGCGCCTGGCACAGGCCATGGGTGGGCGGATCGATGTGGTCTCGCAGACCGGCCAAGGGTCCTGTTTCACGGTGTGCCTGACGCTTCCGGTTGCAGCACCAGCACAATTGCCCCGCCGCCCGCTGGCCGGAAAACGCGTGGCTGTAGCCGCCGACCTTGCGGTTGCACGGGATGTGCGGCTGCGCCAACTGGCCTACTGGGGGGCTGAGACTCTGGCCCCGCGCAGCATGGCCGGCCTGCTGGAACAAGTCGCAACCATGGCGAAGGAAAACCAGCCGCCCGACCTTGTTCTGGTCGAAACCAGCCTGCCGCTGGAGCAGGCCAGGAACCTGTGCCGGAGCCTGCACGCACTGCCCGGCTGTCGCGAGTTGCCCATCGTCTTTTGCGCGGGCAGCCAGATGCTCTCGGCCTATGAAGCGCTCAAAGAGTGCAAGACTTTGCGCGTCCTGATGAAGCCGGCCCGCAACAGGCTGCTGCTGCAAACCCTGCAGGACGCGCTAAGCACTGGCGCCGCGCCCGCAACATCCCCCATTGTGCAGCAGGCAGAGGCTGCGCCAGACGCGAACCGGTTCAGCCACCTGCGCCTGCTGGTGGCTGAGGATAACCGGACCAATCAGCTGGTCCTGAAGAAAATGCTGGCTCCCACTGGCGTTCAGCTAACCATTTGCAGCAACGGGCAAGAGGCGGTGGACACTTTTGCAGCCCAAAGCTTTGATCTGGTGCTGATGGATATGTCGATGCCGGTGATGGACGGGCTGGAAGCCACCCGGCGCCTGCGGGCCTGGGAACAGGAGAACGGGCATCCGCCCTGCCCTATCCTGGCCCTGACAGCCAATGTGCTGAGTTCCGACGAAGCCGCGTGCCGCGCGGCGGGGATGGTTGGATTTCTGTCGAAACCGGTCCGGAAACAGCAATTGCTGGAACACATTGCCAAATGGACCAATGGCCCGGCATCCGACAGCGCCGCCACACATGTCCGGCAGGCCTGACACAAGCAGATTCCGGCCTTTGCCCTATCTGAATTCACGAAACATCACAAAATCACACGGTTTCGTGATAGACTGAAGTTCTGCCTGAGTCCGGCAGGACTTTACCAGTTCCGGAGATTTTCAGGCGCCTGCCATCGTGGTGCTCAATTGGCGGAGCAGCCGCACGCTGGCAGCTTTGGTGAAAGTAATGAGTGATTGGGGGATCACATGTCCGTTTTGCAAATCGGGGCCGCGCGCCCTGCCGATGGGGTATTAACACATTCAGAAAACCCGGACTGGGGCGCAACCGGGACAAACCTTCTGCATATGGCACCCAGTGGTCTGGGAGCCGGCGGCGAAATGGCCGGAGAACACCGTCCCAATCCGCGCGACATTTCAAACATCCTGTCGGTGCAGGACGGCAGCCTCCCGAACAGCGCCGGGGCCTCTGATTTTCTGTGGATTTGGGGACAGTTCCTGGATCATGATCTATCACTGACCAGCGAAGGGCACACCACCCGCGCGGATATTCCTGTGCCCGCGGGCGATCCGCATTTTGATCCTGAAGGCACTGGACAGGCGGTTATCCCCTTTACCCGGGTCGACCAAAAAAACGGCGCATACATAAACGAGATCACGGCCTATATTGACGCGTCGATGATCTATGGCTCAACTGCAGAAACCCTGGCAGCATTGCGGGCGGACGGCGGCAGACTGAAGATGACCCAGGACAATCATCTGCTGCTGGAGGGCCACGGCTTCCTCACCGGTGACGTGCGCGCCGCCGAGAATGTCGCACTGTCGTCGATGCACACGCTCTTTACCCGCGAACACAACCGCCTGGCGGCCGAACTTGCCCTCAGGGATCCAGGCCTGACCGATGATCAGCTGTTTGAAGCCTCCCGCGCCCGGGTCGAAGCTCTGGTTCAAGCGGTAACCTTCAAGGAGTTTCTGCCCGTGCTGCTCGGGCCCGCTGCCATTAACGCGTATGACGGGTACAAAGCGGGAGTGAACCCAGGCATCGCAATCGAATTTTCAACGGCCGTTTACCGGCTGGGGCACACTCTGCTTCCAGCCAGCCTGCAACTGGTATCGGAAAACGGAACCCGGCTGGATCCGCTGGCCCTGCGGGACGTCTTCTTTCAGCCGCATCTGGTGAGCCGGGACGGGATGATGGAAAACGTCCTGCGCGGCGCTGCTGGACAGGCCGCGGAGGCCGTCGACACCAAAGTGGTCGAGGATGTGCGCTCCTTCCTGTTCGGTGCGCCTGGTGCAGGCGGACTGGATTTGGCCGCCCTCAACATCCAGCGCGGCCGCGACCTGGGGGTTGCCAGCTACAACGGCCTGCGCCAGGCGCTTGGCTTGGATATGGCGGAAAGTTTTGCAGATATCACCGCGGACCCGGCCCTTGCCACCCGTCTGGAGGAGGCCTATGGCGACGTCGCCCTGGTGGATGCATGGATCGGCGGCCTGGCCGAGGACCCGGCCGTCGGCAGCCTGCTGGGAGAGACCTTTTCCATTGTGATGGCGGACCAGTTCACCCGCCTGCGCGATGGCGATCCATTCTGGAGCCAGTCACGGGACGGCATCCCCGCCGGCGAGCTGAAAACACTTTGGGCAACCAGACTGTCCGATATTGTCCTGCGCAACACGGATACCGGTGTCCTGCAAAAGGAGGTCTTTGCCGTTATGGACAGGACCGTCGGCTCTGGAGCGGACAACGCGCTGCAGGGGGGTGGGGGACGGGACTTCATGCATGGCCGGGGTGGTCATGATTTTCTTTTCGGGGGCGCTGGCGGTGATGATCTGCAAGGCGGACGTGGCGATGATACGCTGCAGGGCGCCAGGGGAGAGGACTACCTGAGCGGCGGAACAGGCCACGACGTGCTGGGCGGCGGGAGCGGAAGCGACCGCCTTGGCGGTGGAAACGGGCACGACGCCCTGACCGGCGGCAGCGGGCGGGACAGGCTGAGCGGACGCCAGGGGGATGATTTTCTGTCAGGCGGCAGCGGCAAGGATCATCTCTCCGGCAACAGCGGCCGCGACACGCTGAACGGAGGACAGCACGCTGACACTCTGTCCGGCGGCATTGGGGATGATCTGCTGACGGGCGGCACCGGCGGCGACTGTTTTTTGTTCCGCACCCGTCATACCGGCAACGACACCATCACCGACTTCACCCCTGGCCTGGATGAAATCAAGGTCACCGGCCCGATGCGGCACGTCCTGCAGATTGAGGAACAGGCTGCCGGGCTGCTGCTGTCCGATGGCAGGGACTGGTCCGTGCTGCTGGAGGATGTCAGCCTGGCGGCGTGGCTGGACGGCGGCGACAGCTTGCTCTGACCCGGCGCCTCCGGCGGGCGGCAGCGCACCACGCCCTCCTTCAAGAACAGGCAGCCGCCGATAGGAAACTTACGTCAACCCAGCCAGCATGGATGTCGCAACTCCCTCATTCGCTGACGCAATCAGCGGACAGGTGGAAATCGCGCAGCGCCTAAAATGCCCGATCAGATTTCCGCAAGGCTGCCCAGCCCGCGCGGGAGGCGACAGGCATCGGGGAGGACGCGCCGCCATGAAAGACAAGACAACCACAACCGAACAAGCAATGGCGCTGATCCGGGACGGGGATGTCGTGACCACCACCGGATTTGTGCAAAGCTGCATTCCGGAAATGCTGCACGCGGCACTGGAAAAGCGCTTCGTGGCCGAAGGCGCCCCCCGCGACCTCACACTGATCATGTGCGCAGGTGCGGGCGACAGCAAGGGCCTGGGCACCGGGCGCCTGCATCATGATGGCCTGTTGCGCCGGGTGATTGCCGGCAACTTCGGCCGGATGCCCAAAGTCGCCCAAGCCGCACAGGAGAACAAGATCTGCGGCTACAACCTGCCCCAGGGAGTGATCTCGCAGCTCTACCGCGCCTGCGCAGCAGGCCAGCCCGGCCTGTTCTCCAAGGTTGGCTTGCACACCTATGTCGACCCGCGCCATGGCGGCGGCAAGGTGAACAAGGTGACCAAGGAAGACATCGTCCGTTATCACGAAGTGGATGGCGAGGAATGGTTGTTCTACAAAGCCACCAAGATCGACGTCGCCTTCATCCGCGGCACCAGTGCTGACCGCTCCGGCAACATCAGCATGGAGCGCGAGGCGCTGACACTGGACTGCCTGGCCCAGGCGATGGCCGCGCACAACAACGGCGGCATCGTCATCGCCCAGGTGGAACGCATCGTCGAGGACGGTTCGATCAAGCCCAAAGACGTGAAGATCCCCGGCCTGCTGGTGGACTGTGTCTGCGTCGCAGATGACCCGGAGATGCACCGGATGAACTATGGCGTGCAGCACAATCCGGCCCTGTCGGGCGAAATCCGGGTCCCGGTTGAGGGCATCGCCAAGATGCCGCTGGATCAGCGCAAGATCATTGCCCGCCGCGCCGCCTTTGAGCTGCCGCCCAACGGTGCTGTGAACCTCGGCGTCGGCGCGCCCGATGGCGTGGCGGCCGTGGCCAACGAAGAAAAGGCCACTCCCTATATCACCCTCACCACCGAGGCAGGCGCGGTGGGCGGGGTGCTGGCAGGCGGCTCAAGTTTCGGCTCCTCCGCCAATGCCGACGCCATCATCGACCAGAACCAGATGTTCGATTTCTACGACGGCGGCGGGCTGGACCTCACCTGTCTCGGCATGGCCGAATGCGACGCCGAGGGCAGCGTCAACGCCTCCCGCTTCGGCGGCCGCCTGAACGGCTGCGGCGGCTTCATCAACATCTCGCAGAACTCCCGCGCCGTGGTCTTTGCCGGCACTTTCACCGCTGGCGGGCTGAAGGTTGCGGTCGAGGACGGCCAGCTACGTATCGTCCAGGAGGGCCGCAACAAGAAGTTCGTGCGCCTGATCGAACAAATCACCTTTTCCGGGCCTTATGCCTCGAAACGTTCGCAGCCGGTGCTTTATGTCACCGAACGCTGCGTGCTGCAGCTGACCCCCAAGGGGCTAGAGCTGATTGAGATCGCCCCGGGCATCGACCTGCAGCGCGATATTCTGGACCAGATGGAGTTCAAGCCGATCATCGAGAACGTCACCCAAATGGACCCGCGCATTTTCCGCGACGAGCCAATGGGGCTGATGAATGACCTGCTGAACCTCAACCTGTCGGAACGCGTCACCTATGACGCCGCCCGCCACACCATGTTCCTCAACCTAGAAGGCTGGAGCGTCAAGAAAAAGCGTGACATCGAGGATCTGGACCGGGTGCTGCAGGAAGCCTACGCCAAGAGCGGTACTGGTGTAAGCATGGTGATGAACCAGAACGGCTTCCGCATCGCCGAAGATCTGCAGGACGACTATGCGGCCACAGTCGGGCAGCTTCTAAAGCACAATAGCGAGTCGATTGCCCATTACACCACCAGTGCCTTCATGCGCCTGAAGATGCAGGGCGAGCTGTCAAGCCGCAGCGTCCAGCCGCATATCTTCGAAAGCGGCGAGGAAGCACATCAGGCGATCTGGGGCTCTTGAAACAGCCTCTTCCTGCCCCGTAAGGCAACGGGCTTCGCCATTGATTGCCCCCCTGCCCCGGCCTGTTCAATCACGCCGGGACAGCGCTCATCTAGGAGCCTTGCGATGAGTATCCCCTTTATGGAAATGGCCGTCCAAATCTTTCATTTCATTTTGATTTCCGGCATTGAACGCCCCGGCTCCGGGACCTGTGCCACTGCTCCGGCTGGGTTTTTCAGGGGGCATGGAAAAGAACTGCACTTTTTTTCAAAAACCCTCTTGCACCCCCCCGCAACAAACTTTAGACAGCGCCTCACCGATGGGGTGTAGCCAAGTGGTAAGGCAGCGGTTTTTGGTACCGTGTACCGTAGGTTCGAATCCTACCACCCCAGCCAATTTTCCTGACATCAAGAAAACAAGCACCCGGCGCACCCGTTAGCCCCGAAAAGGCCCCCGGTTTCGGCCCCAGTGTTTTGCGGGTGAGTTGGCGTGCTGCTGGCGGCTTCAGAACGGGTGTTCAGGGTGGATCGGGAGGCTCCCAGTAGATCGCTGGAGGCCACCGCCACAGGTTAGAGCAAGCTGAAGTCCACACCGTTTGCCCAATGATCCCAGTCGTCGCGCTTGTTATCCGCCGCTGACCCCTCAATCAGATGCTCTGGCCGACAGCACAGTTCGTTACCGCACCGATGCCGAACCATCGTCGTCGCCCCGATGACCGCCCCGTTGAGCACGCAGTAGACGAACCTCGCCGCTGCTACCTGCCGCCCCCGGAACCGCATCTTGGGCCGTCCCTGAGTGGCTTTTACCCAGCAT